>CAZVAY010000081.1:0-9582 GCA_964625265.1 uncultured Sphingobacteriales bacterium
ACAAAATATTTACAAACTCGCAGCAACCTGGGTAAATTAGCTATACCCTGGTTACGCCTTCCTGTTTTCCATTACTTTTTCGGCAAAGGATTTACCGAATGCTATCAATTCCTTACCTGAATTCTGGGGTGAAAATTTAAGCATCAGTCCATCCTGTGCTTTTCTGAGTTTCAGGGTTGATAGTGCATTCTCTATGATAAATGCAGCCTCACCGCTCCAGCCGTACGAACCGAATGCTGCAAATAGTTTCCCTTTGTCGCGAATGGGATTAATGGCTGCAAAAAAGAGGTAAAGCTGGGGAAGGATGTTTTGGTTCAATGTAGGTGAACCTACCACAAAGCAGGAATAGGCGCTGACAAGGTCATGGAGCTCAATAAATGTTTTGTCTTCAATATCCAGTAATTCTGCTTTCAATTCATCTGTTTGGTCAATACCTTTTGCAATATATTCTGCCATTTGACGGGTATAACCATAGGCTGAAACATAGGGTATAAGAACTTTCTGTTTTTCGGGTTGGCGTGTATTCAGTTCGTTGCTGGCATACTGATAACTCAGGTCCACATATTTTTGCCAGTTGCTGCGCAGGATGGCACCGTGGCCGGGACAGATCACGCGGATATCCAGGTCACGTATTTTATCAATGGCCTTGATCATAAATTTGCTGAAAGGTTTCAGGATAACATCAAAATAATATTTAAAGGCTTCTTCAAAATCGGGAACTTCATCATCGAACATTTTCTCGTGGCAAAAATGGGCGCCAAACGAATCGCAGGTAAAAAGTACCTGTTCTTCTTCCAGGTAAGAGTAAATGGTGTCGGGCCAGTGCAGGTTGGGAGCACTGATTATCCGGAGTGTTTTGTTGCCCAGGTCAAGGGTATCGCCATCTTTAACGCGTATGGATTTAAACTGAAAACCAACAATATCCTGCAGGTAACGGATGGCATTGCCACTACCTGCAACGGTGGCATTGGGCGCAATTTTGAGCAAATGTTTCAGGCAACCCGAATGGTCTGGCTCGGTATGGTTTATAACGATGAATTCAATAGCAGCCGGGTCAACTATGGATTTGACTTTGTTGAGATAGTCGTCTTTAAAGTTTTCTTTAGCAGTGTCAATAAGGGTTTTTTTGTCAGCATCAATGAAATAGGAGTTGTAGGTTGACCCGTATTTGGTCTCCATCACTACATCAAAGGTAACCAGGCCAGGATCCTGAATCCCGATCCATGAGACAGAGTCAGAGACTTTCAAAATAGAATTATTGTTCATCGTATTATTATAAAATGAGAGCAGTTTATTAACAAGAAACAAAAATATAGATTTTGGCCAAACTACCCATTCTCAAAGTTTTTTCCCATGGAACTTTTGAATGGCTTAACCAAAAAAAATCCTGATTTTTTCACACAGGATTTTGACAACAGAAAATCAGGTTAATAATCTGTCGTCCAAAAATGGGGCAATTTGATATTCCGTGTCAGGCTTAACCTCCTGTGAGCCTGACAGAAGGATAGGAGCCATCAGGCCTGCCCTATAACTTACATTAATAATTTCGCCAGGCCCCCGGGGATTAATGCAATTTTTGAATTAATCAGTTTAAATTTGCAGTTAATATCAAACATATCCAGCCTTGTATGAATGAGATTAATGAGCAAATTGCCCGAATTAAAAAGCTAAAAAAAGAGCTGAATGCCGTTATCCTGGTTCACAACTACCAGGTAGCGGAAATTTACCAGATCGGGGACTTTATCGGGGATTCCCTGGAGCTATCACAAAAAGCCAAAGAAGTTGAAGAAGATGTGATCATCTTTTGCGGGGTCAGGTTTATGGCAGAAACAGCGAAGATCCTCAACCCGGAAAAAACTGTAATTCTTCCCAACCTGGAGGCAGGCTGTTCCATGGCCGACATGTCCTCACCCGAAGGGCTGAAAGCCATGAAGGAACAATATCCCGATGCCGGTGTGGTTTGCTATATCAACACAAATGCGGATGTTAAAGCCCTGAGTGATATAGTATGTACGTCAGCCAATGCAGTAAAAATGGTGGAAGCGCTTCCCCATGAAGAAATCATTTTTTTACCGGATAAAAACCTGGCAAATTATATCCAGACCAGAACCAACAAGAAGATCATCCCATACGAGGCATATTGTTATATTCATCATGCTTTTGACGGGGAAATGCTGGATGATTTCAAGGCCCGGTTCCCCCATGCCGAGGTGATATCTCATCCTGAAGCACCTTTGGATGTACTTCAAAAATCGGATTATGTACGGGGAACAGGAGGTATGATTACCGCTGCCCGTGATTCAAAAGCAAAAGAATTTATTATGGTCACAGAATGCGGAATGGCTCAGCGGCTCAGGGATGAAGTACCCGGAAAAGTGTTCCATTCTTTTTGTAACATCTGTTCGTACATGAAAATGACCAACCTGTTTATGGTTGAACGTGCTATGACAAAAATGGAGTACCAGATTGATGTTCCTGAGGATGTTGCAACAGAAGCACGGAAAGCCATTGAAAAAATGTTGGCATTGACCTGAAAATATACATACAAATTGATGCAGGAATAACTAATATTGCAACAGGCAAATAAATTTTTCTCATGCAATATTACGAAGCTATCGTTATCGGTTCAGGCATTGCGGGTTTATCGTATTGCCTCGCATTGTCGGAATATTTGTCAAGGCATGATCCCGATGCTAAAATATGCCTGATCACCAAGGCTGCCGAAGATGAAACCAATACCAAATATGCACAGGGTGGTGTAGCTGTTGTTTCCGATTTTCTCAAAGATTCGTACGACAAACACATTGATGATACCATGGTTGCCGGTGACCAGCTTTCAAATCCGGATGTCGTTAATATGGTGATTAAGGACGGGCCTCAAAGGATCAGAGAGATCATTGAGTGGGGGACAGAATTTGATAAAAAGCAGGATGGTGAATTTTCGCTGGGAAGAGAAGGAGGGCATTCTGAAAACAGGGTTTTGCACCACAAGGATATTACCGGGGCTGAAATTGAACGTAAGCTGTTACAAAAAGTTCATTCTTCAGCTAATATAGAAGTATTGAACTATCATTTTGCCATTGATATTATCACCCAGCATCATATAGGCATCAACCTAACCCGGGGCGACAAAGGCCTTAAGTGCTATGGCGCTTATGTGATGGATCAGAAAAATAACAGAATTTTCAAACTTCTCTCAAAGGTAACCATATTGGCCACCGGAGGGATGGGGCAGGTGTATTTTAATACCACAAATCCTTCCATTGCAACAGGAGACGGACAGGCCATGGCTTACAGGGCAGGTGCTATCCTGGAGAATATGGAATTTATTCAGTTTCACCCAACAGGTTTATATAATCCGGGGGAGAGGCCTTCCTTCCTGATCTCTGAAGCTGTCAGGGGATATGGGGCTATTCTCAAAACCGTTGACGGGAAGGAGTTTATGGATAAATACGACAAACGTGGCTCCCTGGCACCCCGTGATATTGTAGCCCGCGCCATCGACAAAGAAATGAAAAACGGTGGATACGATTACGTTTGCCTTGACTGCACTGGTTTTGAATTGGAAGCTTTCAGCGACCGGTTTCCGGGTATTGTAGCAAAATGCCTGAGTATTGGTATTGACCCGTCAAAAAAAATGATCCCTGTAGTACCTACAGCCCATTATTCCTGTGGAGGCATTAAAACTGACAAAAACGGCCTGACTTCAATCAATAACCTGTATGCCATTGGTGAATGTGCCTCAACGGGCCTCCATGGTGCCAACCGTCTTGCCTCAAATTCGCTTCTTGAAGCTCTTGTCTTCAGCCATAATGCTTGTTTGGATACCATTGACAGGCTTGAAAAAATAAAAGTATTTGAAAATATTCCGGACTGGAATATCACTGCCACCGTCACCCCTCAGGAAATGGTATTGATCACCCACAAGATAAGGGAGCTTCAATTGCTGATGAGCAACTACGTCAGTATTGTCAGGTCAAACAGACGGCTGGAGCAGGCTTTAAAAAGGTTAGAACTTTTGTGGGAAGAAACGGAAAACCTTTACAGGAATAGTCTTCTTTCTCCGCAGTTGTGCGAATTAAGAAATTTGGTTAATGTCGCTTACCTGATCACAAGTTCGGCTTCTGAAAGAAAGGAAAACCGGGGATTGCATTACAATATTGACCTGGACCTCAATTCTAAAAGTTAGGCCTGAACCTCGAGGTTGCATAAAACTCATCAATGTAGTTAACGGTATCGTCCACTGAGTCCGAAATATGAAAAATATCAAGGTCGTCTGCTGTAATATTTTCCTCTTCTTCGAGCATACTTTGTTTGATCCAGTCTATCAGGCCTTTCCAGTATTTACTACAATATAAAACTACCGGAAACTGCTGGATCTTTTTTGTCTGAATAAGTGTGAGCGCTTCAAAAAATTCGTCCATAGTCCCAAAACCTCCGGGCATGGCTACAAACCCCTGGGCGTATTTGACAAACATCACTTTCCTGACAAAGAAATAGTCGAAATTAATGAATTTGTCCTGGTCTATGTATGCATTATAATCCTGCTCATGGGGCAGTTTTATATTCAGCCCCACTGATTTACCACCGGCCATCTGCGCCCCTTTATTCGCAGCTTCCATGATGCCGGGGCCTCCACCGGTGATAATGCCATAACCCAGGCGGGTCAGCTTTTTGGCTATTTCAGTAGCATCCTTGTAATACTTGTTTTCAGGTTTGGTCCGGGCCGATCCAAAAATGGATACGCAGGGGCCGATACGGTTCATCGTTTCATAGCCCGACACAAACTCGTGCATGATTTTAAACAATGACCAGGAATTTTCCGCTTCGATTTCCGTCCATGTTTTAACATGGTATGCCAGATGTGAATTCATTGGATTTGTTTCGGTTAGTTAAGGTTGTACATTTTAATTTTTGACAGCAGGCTGTCTTCGTCTATCCCACACTCTTTGGCTGTTTTTGCCGTGTCGTTGTTATACAGCTTTAGTTTTTCCCTTAAAAAGATCATTTCTGACTGTTGTTGAAACTCTTTCAGGGTGCTGAACTGTGATAAGTCCAACTCTTTGGAGGCATCAAACCGGGGAATGGGTTTTGCCAGGGTTTTAACATCTTCATCACTAATGGTTTTACCACAAAGGATGGCCATTCTTTCAATAGCATTGTGCAGCTCCCTGACATTGCCGGTCCAATGGATCTTTTTCAATTCATCAAAAGCCTTTTCGCTGAATTTTCTTTCAGCCATGCCATGTTCCTGGCAAATTTCGTTAATGAACCTTTGTGCCAGCAAAGGAATATCCTCTTCTCTTTCGTTGAGTGAGGGAACACGAATGACGATAACACTGAGCCGGTGGTAAAGGTCTTCCCTGAAATTTCCTTTTTCGATTTCTTTCAGTAAATCCTTGTTAGTGGCTGCAATAACACGCGGATTGACAGGTATGGCTTTTTCACCACCAATGCGTGTAATCACTTTCTCCTGCAATGCCCTCAACACCTTGGACTGTGCCGACAGGCTCATATCACCAATCTCATCCAGAAAGAGGGTCCCTTCGGTTGCCAGTTCAAACTTTCCTATCCGTTGCTTATGGGCTGAGGTAAAAGAACCCTTTTCATGTCCGAACAATTCGCTCTCGATCAACTCGGAAGGAATGGCAGCACAATTAACCTCAATCAGGTTTTTGTCCGAGCGGTTGCTTTTCTCATGTATCCACCGGGCGACAAGCTCTTTGCCCGTTCCATTGCTACCGGTGATCAGTACGCGGGCATCCGTAGCGGCTACTTTGTCAATGGTCTTTTTAATGTCCAGTATAACCTGTGATTCACCGATGATATCCCTTGTTTTGGTGATTTTTCTTTTCAGTACCCTGGTTTCTTTTACCAATTCATTTTTCTCCAGGGCATTGCGAACCATCAGCAACAACTGGTTCAGGTCGGGTGGTTTGGTAATAAAGGAATAAGCGCCTTTTTTTGTTGCCTCAACAGCAATATCGATAGTGCCATGGCCCGATATCATGATTATGGGAATTTCCGGGTTGAACTCCATGCTTTTGTCCAACACTTCAAGGCCGTCCATTTTGGGCATTTTTATATCGAGAATAACGAGATCATATTTTTTCTTTTTGATCATTTCCAGGGCTTTCACCCCGTCTTCGGCTTCATCAATTTTGTAACGCTCATACTCAAGAATATCCCGGAGCGTTTCACGGATCACTATTTCATCATCAACAATCAATATATTTGGCATACAGCATTAATTTAATCGTTTAACCCTCCAGTATTTGATCAGGATAAATCCAAACAACATACCACCTACATGGGCAAAGTGAGCCACATTGCTGGCGCCTCTGTCGGCCAGGCCAAAATACAGCTCGGCCAGTCCATAGACAATTACAAAATATTTGGCTTTTACGGGAATGGCAAAGTAGAGGTAAAGGAGAGAGTTCGGAAACATCATACCGAAGGCAAGCAATATTCCGAAAACAGCTCCCGAAGCACCCACCACAACAGGTTGGTTAAGAAAAGTTTGCTTGATGCCCTCAACAAAATCAAGGGTCAGCTCGCCCGGCAAAACCGGCCGTGTCAGGATGGGGTTCAAAACAGAGAGCAACTTTTCCTGAACGCCTACATCGTAAGGGTTGATGAGGTAATCGTTCATGGCAGAAATAAGGGATGCATTTTCTAAATAGAATATCCCGTAATGCAGAAGTGCAGCACCCAGTCCGGTAATTAAATAATAAATGGCAAATCGTTTGGCTCCCCAAATATTTTCAATGGCATAGCCAAACATCCACAGGGCAAACATGTTAAAGAAAATATGCCCGAAACTACCGTGCATGAACATATAGGTAATCAACTGAAAGGGTTTGAATTTTTCTGCGCCAAAATAATGCAGGCCGAGGATATCGACCAGGTCAATGCCAAGGCGTTGGAAGAAAAAGGTGGCGGCAAAAAAGATCACATTGATGATCAGCAGGTTTTTGACAACAGGTGGTAATATGGAAAATCGGCCAGGCCGGAATTGGTTCATAACTAGTTCTGATTGATAAAAAGAAAGCAAAAATAATGAAACGATTTAAAAGATGGATAAGAGATGTGTTTGGCAGGTAGCAGGATATCCGGAAATCGAAAGTTGCTGGTTAAAGAGCCTTGAGGCCGGCAGTTGTTGTATGTACCGGTAGATGGCCGGTACTTTCCTTTCCATGACACCTTGTTTGCCTGATAAACAAATAATGATTTATTTTGTATAGTTAATTTCAAGATCAAGTCAATGGCAATCAAAAAGAAAATAGGTATCCTTACAGCAGGTGGCGACTGCCCGGGCATTAATGCTGCCATTCGTGGTGTAGCAAAAACGGCCATGGTGGAATACGGCTGGGAAGTATATGGTTTCCTGGGTGGGTTTACCGGCCTGATCAACAATAAATATACATTATTTAAGGAAAAACACCTTTCGGGGATGTTACAGGCCGGGGGCACTATTTTGGGAACCTCGCGTGAAAAACCATTTAAAAAAAATAAAGAGGGTGTCAGGGTTCTGAAAAAACCTGAAATGATCAAAAGGAACTACAAAAACCTGGGCCTCGACTGTGTAGTCTGTATTGGTGGTAACGGCACCATGCGCACATCTTCGCTACTTGCAAAAGAAGGGTTAAGCATTATTGGCCTGCCTAAAACCATTGACAATGATGTATGGGGTACCGACATCACATTCGGGTTTGATTCGGCACTGGGCATTGCCACCGATGCCATCGACAGGCTCCACACCACCGCCAACTCACACAGGCGCACCATGGTTATTGAGTTGATGGGTCATCATGCTGGATGGCTCAGTCTGTATGCCGGGCTGGCAGGAGGGGGCGACATCATACTCATCCCGGAAATTAAATATGATGAAGAGGTAATTCTTGATACACTTGAAAGAAGGAAGAGGAAGAAAAAACCATATTCCATCATCGTGGTTGCCGAGGGAATTAAAGTTCCGTCAGGAGGTAGTGCCGCTAATTATATTTCGGAACGGATTGAGTTTTTAACAGGCATCGAGATAAGGAAGACTATCCTGGGATATATACAGAGGGGAGGTGCCCCTTCGGCAATGGACAGGATACTGGCTACCCAGTATGGTTCACAGGCAGTAGAACTGATAGCCGAAAATAATTACGGCCAAATGGTAGCCATGCAACAAAACAGTATTTGCTCTGTTCCCCTGGATGAAGTGGAGAACAAGGTAAGACTGGTACCAAAAGACAACTTCCTGATACAGAAAGCAAGAAATATGGATGTTTGCTTTGGTGATCGTAAAATAAATGGCACATGAAACGATTGGTTATTATCAGGCATGGGAAAGCCGAAAAGTTGACAGGCAACCTGAAAGACAGGGACAGGTGCCTGGCAGAACGCGGGAAAAGCGATGTACCCTTCATGGCCCATATTATAAAACAAAAAGGCATAGCACCAGGCCTGATCATTTCAAGTCCGGCCAACAGGGCTTTTCAAACCGCTCAAATATTTGCAGCAATATTTGAATATCCCGAATCGGATATAGTTACCAGGGAGTTCATTTACCATTACTATGACTGGTTGAGTATCTACGGATTGATTGAGGAATTGGATCCGGCAGTAGAAAATGTGTTCCTCTTCGGGCACAACCCAACACTGGAAGAACTGGCCGGTGACCTTTGTCCCCCATTCAGGGAGTTTTTACCAACATCAGGTGTAGCTGGCATCGAATTCAGCAAGAATAATTGGGATAAGGTTAAACCGGGCAAAGGGAAGCTGATTTTTTTTGAATACCCCAAAAAGTATCCGGAAAGAAATGGATAAATTTATACCCAAGGAAATAAGCTGGCTTTCATTCAATGCCAGGGTGTTGCAGGAAGCGGCCAATCCTGATGTGCCTTTATTGGAACGATTGCATTTTTTAGGCATTTATTCCAACAACCTCGATGAATTCTTCAGGGTACGGGTTGCCACCCTAAACAGGCTTTCGGCAGTAGAACAAAAAACCAAAAACCTGATACGGATTTATCCTTCGGAGGTTTTGAAAAACGTCAGGGAAATTGTGCTCGAACAACGGAAATTATATGAGCATATTCACAAACAGCTTATTGCCGAGCTGGAAAAAGGAAATATAGTTTTTGTTAATGAGGAGAATTTAAACCCGGAACAGGAACTTTTTGTCCAATCCTATTTTGACGAAGAAGTGCGTCCGCGGATCATGCCTGTGATGCTGGATCAGGCTCCCCGGTTTCCCAATATCCGTGATGAAGCTATCTATCTGGCGGTTATACTCCATCGTTTGAAAAAGGAAAAACCCATTTATGCACTGATAAGGATACCTTCCGATATTCTGCCCAGGTTTACCCTGCTGCCGTCAGGGGGTAAAGTCAAATCTATCATATATCTGGATGATATTATCCGTTTTGGCCTTAAGCGTATTTTCCCTATTTACCGGATTGACAACCTCCGTGCTTATACCATTAAGCTGACCAAAGATGCTGAACTTGATATTGATGACGACCTGTCGGAAAGTTTTGTAAGCAAAATAGCTAAAAGTATACAGAAAAGGAGCAAAGGAATCCCGGTCAG
>CAZVAY010000082.1:0-9572 GCA_964625265.1 uncultured Sphingobacteriales bacterium
AATTCAATCATGCCGGGGGCATGTGCTCCGTCAATCAAGACTTCAATACCCCGTTTATGGGCTTTCCTGACCATTTCTTCAACGGGAAATTTAAGCCCAGTTGCAGAAGTAATGTGGTCGATAAGTAAAAGCTTTGTATGGCTGCTGAATTGTTTTTCGATTAAGTCAATAATTACCTCCTGTGAATCGACAGGAAATGGAATTGCTGCTTCATTGACCACGAGGCTTTTTCTCAAAGCCAGGTTTTGAACTGCATTCCTACAAGCTGGGTAGATATGGCTCGAAATTACAATCTCGTCCCCGGGCTTGAAATCAATGGAACTGAGTACTGTATTTACGCCTGTTGTAGCATTGTTGACAAAGATGATATTCCGGTTTTTGGCTCCAACAAACTCCGCTAACCTGCTTTTTGATTTCTGAAGAAGATTTTCATAATCATGCATCATAAACTTCAATGGTTGTTTCTCCATTTGAAGCTGAAGGTCATGTTGCTGTTTCAGAATTACCTTTGGGCAGGCACCAAAGGAGCCATGATTAAGAAAAACAACCGATTTATCGAGCATCCAGTTGTCAGCATACCCTGTATACTCCGGATATTCCATCTGTATAAATATTTTATGCCTGAATACGCCCGGTCAAACAGCCTTTATTCTCCGCGTTTATAAACAATGCTGATCACAGTCTTATCGTTTCCGCCCATATTGACAGATAAACCGTAAGGCCTGTCTTTTTTGATCTCAATCTGTGCATCTCCGGCTTTACCGGTTAGCTGCTCCAATAGGGTTACCGCCTGGTGAACACCGGTTGCACCTGTTGGATGTCCCCAGCCAATCAATCCACCGGTTGTATTAATGGGTATCCTGCCATTCCTTGCCGTGTTTCCTTCAGCAACAAAGGCTGCGCCTTTGCCCCTCCCGGCAAACCCCATAGCCTCAACCATGAGAATACCGGCAATGGTAAAGCAATCATGAACTTCGGCTGTACCCAGTTGGTCAATGGTGATATGGGCATCTTTCAAAGCATCAGCAACTGAGTGTTTTGAAGTGGTAAGTTCATTCGGATCGGGAGGTAACTCGGTGATATCACCCACAGCATGGCCAAAGCTAATGATCTCAATGGCCTCGCTTTTGGGGATCCCGATTCTTTTCAGGCCTTCTTCTGATACAACAGCGATGGCGGAGGCCCCATCAGAAACTTTTGAACAGTCGAATACATTGAGATTGTCGGTAAAAACCCTTCCGTTAGGTTCTGAAAGGCCGGTGGTAACCAGGTCGGCATTTTGATTCTGGTATTCCTGAGCGGTAGGGCAGAGGCGGGCATTTTCAATGGCATTTTTGTACCATACAGCCATTCCTTTCCTGGCATAATCGCGTCCGAATTCTTCGAAATAAGTGCCGGCACGGTCGGAAAACTCTCCGGGGAAAAAATAGGCATGTCCGGTTTTCCGCTGTTGGAACCAGCCTGCACCTGCCAGGATATCTGCTCCGTAAATGGCCTTTACCGTATTCTGTACTTCAACACCCATGGCGAGCACCACATCTGCAGTTTCGGCAAGCACATTCCTGATAGCTGTTACGAGCGCTAATCCACCTGATCCGCAGGCTCCTTCCACACGGATACTGGGTTTATATTTCAGGCCTTCGTCAATATGGGCTGCAAATGCTCCCAGGTGGGCTTGTTTGTTAAAACGGGCAGCCATAAAGTTACCAATAACAGTTGCATCCACATGGCGGGCACCGCCAATTTGCTTTAGCGTAGCCTGCCCGGCTTCTTTCAGGTAATGTTCCAAACCGGGCCGGGGTTTTTTAGGGTTAAATTCTTTTCTGCCGGTTCCCAGCGAAATAGTATTGTTTCCGGCAACCATATATACTTTTTTACGTAATTTCATGATATATAGATTTTAATAGTCAACATTAAGATTGAATAAACCCGGATCATTATTTTTTTGTTCGATTCCATAAATCCGGTCATTATTAGCAATCCATTAATTTAAGTAGTCATTGATAGGGCCGTATGCATGGTAAAAGCCTGTAAGCATGACGGTATTAACATCTTCATTGCTTAGTGCTACCTTGTCTGCTACCAGCTTTAATGCAATTTCCCTTGACTTTTTCATATACGTTTTAGCGAGTTTTGCTCCCTGCGTTTCCATGCTATTCAAATCACCAAAGAAAGTGCTGAGTAAATCAGCTTTATTTCTTGAAAAGTTTACACTTTTCCATGGTTTGAATGAAGCAGGTAAGGCTCCCAGGAAGCTATCTCCGTCTGTTGCGATTTCCTCAATAGCAATATATTCACCCTTATCAAGGTCATAAATCCCGGTGATCCTTCCTCTGTCATATTGAAGGAACCCGTCTTTTTGGGCACCACTCGAATACTGTCCACCCAAAACGCCTTTAGCAACCATTTTATCCAGCAGGTCACTGTGAAGGTCTTCTCCAGGCAGATAGGGGTTCATCACGCTCATGATATAAGCACAAACTTCGATGCCTACATAATCGATGAGTTGGAAAATACCCATAGGCCTGACCAGGAAATCCTGGCTTACCTTATTAATAATATAGATTGCCTGCGGCAAGGATATTTCTCCGGCAAGATTATTAGCTTCTGAAATACCGTGAAGGGCATCACGCATAAAATGGCCATTGCCAATAAACCCGGCAAAATCATTCGATTGAACTGCTTTTTTACGCAGGTTTTTAATCAGTTGAAGGGCAAAATCGAACAATTCCTGGTGGGTGTTTTTTCCTTTAATGACTTCAACCAGTTTCTGAACTGCCGGAGGGTTATAAAAATGGACACCGAGAATTCGTCCATCCAGCCCTGCTTTTTCATCAAGCATTCCAATTGGAATTGATGATGTATTGGTAAAGAACCAGGGAGCATTGGTATTATTTTCATTTATCTGTTTCAGCAACTTTATTTTTAATTCTGGATTTTCCACAGCTGCTTCAAAAATAAGTTTTGACTGATAAGCTACCTCAAGTTTTGTTGTCGGCCTGATCAGATTCATGACATCATTGACATATTGGTTTATGATTTCAGCGTTTTCGATCAGGTCGTTACGTCCGGCATAAACAGAACGAAGCATAACTGTTTTCTTCTCAGCCTGTTTAACTACCTGGGTACGGATGTAATTCATTAAACCATGTAAACCGGCATCCGAGATATCAATGGCATTAAGTACAAATGTTTTGTCTTTGTTTTCAGGTTTCAGGCTCAGGTCGGCCAGTTCGGTGGCAGCCAAAAGCAGAATACCACTTCCCATTTTGCCTGCGGCTCCCAGCACCGAAACCTGCTGTAATCTATTAGAATATTCCATACAATATATTTTTATAGCGCCAAATAATGGCGTGTTATCAAAAAATTATTTCCATTTTGGAGGCCGTTTGTCCAGGAATGCCTTCATACCTTCACGTCCTTCGCTTTTTTCTCCAAACAGGGAGCCAAATTCCTGTGATTCGAATTTTCCTGATGAATGCACATCGGTCAGCATACCATTATGAACCACATGTTTTACTTTTTGAATGGCTGAAGGGCCTTTTGATAAAATAAGCCTTGCCACATTATATACTGTTTCCATCAACTCTTCAGGTTCGCAAAGTTTTTGAACCAACCCCATTCTGTAAGCTTCCTGTGCGTCAATCATGTCACCGGTCATCAATAAGTAAAGGGCGTTCCCCATACCCACCAGCCTGGGTAATCTACCGGTGCCGTTATATCCGGGTATCAGGCCAAGGTTCACTTCGGGCTGGCCGAATTTGGCTTTCGTACTTGCAATCCTGAAATCACATGCCATGGCACATTCCAGCCCTCCACCCAGGGCAAAACCATTGATGGCAGCAATGACTGGAATTTCCATATCTGTTAAACTTGCAAATGTTGCCTGGCCTTTTTGAGAAAAAGTTGTCCCTTGTTCAGGGGCCATATTCACCATTTCCGCAATATCAGCCCCGGCAATGAAAGCTTTTCCTCCTCCGGTTATAATCAATATCTTGGTATCTGTACTTGAATTTATTTCAGCAACAACCTGATCGATTTCATCAAATACTGTTGAATTTAGTGCATTTAACGCATTTGGCCTGTTTATCGTCAACACCCCGATACCATCATTCAACTCATATGTTATTGTCTTGTACGACATAATATTATTTTTAAAGGTTCGAAAAAAAAATTATCCTAAAAATTATACTGCTCATTGCTTTAACAAAAGGTTCATTTTTGCATCATTCAAAGATATAAGTTTTCAATTAAAATGAAACTGAGGATTGCCTATTCCATGAGAAAATCCAGGACAACTTTAATAAATGCAGGGGTGTTGTCAACATGCAGCCAGTGTGAGGCATTTGGAATAACAGCCATTTCAGGATTGGTAATATACTTATCGTATTCCTTGATTCTTTGAAAATCTATGTAGTCTGAGTTCCCTGCTTTAAGAAAAAGACAGGGTGCACTGATCCTGTTATGAAATTTGATTTCACCTGAAATGGATAAATAATTATCCATTAATACTTCAGCATTAAATTTCCAGTCAAAATAGCCTTTATCATTCTTTTTAAGATTTTTAAAGATGAACATGGATATACGTTCATCACCGATGATGTTGCTAATAATTTGTTCAGCCTCGTTGCGGCTGGCAGGTTTGATCGCATTAACTTCCCGGATTGCCTCAAATATAAGTGTATGCTCTGTACGGCCTGCTTGGTAGGCATAAGGCATAATATCGGCAATGATCATCTTCCTTACAAATCCCGGATAAAGTGTGGCAAACTGCAGTACGGTTTTACCACCCATGGAATGTCCCAGAAAATATGCATGATAGATAGCCTGTTCTTCGAGAAAGTCGTACAGGTCCCTTGCCATCACCGGGTAATTCATGATATCACTATGACCTGATTTTCCATGATTACGCATATCAACAAGAAAAACTTCATACTGTGTAGCCAGTTTTTTAGCCAGGCTAACCCAATTGTCGAGCATACCAAATAACCCGTGTGCAATAATAAGCGGTTCCCCGCTTCCGTATGATTTATAGTTTAGTTCCAATAAGTTAGATTATCATTTATCAACTTGCAAAGAAACAGGTAACCGCTGCTATTTTGAAAAGATTTAAATAACAAATGGATAATTCTCATATTCAGACAAATTTAATCCCAGTTTTTGTGAAACAGGCATTTTGCAAGGAATTAATTGAAAAAAATCAATAAAATATTTTTTTTTAAATTAGGATTGTATTATTATTGTGTGCGCAAAATTGAACCTAATTGATTATGATGCCAAAATCTTCTTTTGAAAAAAATAATTTTATAGATACTTCCTGAGCAATTGTAATTATTATTTTTTAACCCGTTTTGATTAAAGGATCAGAACAAATTATTAAACTTTGTTAAACTAAACATGTTAAACTATGAAAAGATTTACAATTTTACTTACCCTGCTGATTTTCATTGGCCTGCAGGTAGCAAATGCGCAAAAAAAGGTAATCACCGGAAAGGTTACCAATGCCGGTGACGGCAGCGCATTGCCCGGGGTTACAGTAGTGGCAAAGGGAACAACGGTCGGAACCTCCACTGACATAAATGGAGAGTACCAGATCACTATCCCTGAGAATGCAAGTACCCTGGTATATTCATTCGTAGGAATGAAATCCCAGGAAGTAGCAGTTGGTAGCAACTTTTCCATCAATGTTGCCCTCGAAGAGGACATCTTGAACCTGGATGAAGTTGTTGTAACCGCTATTGGTATAAAAAAGGAAACGAAGGCTCTGGGTTATGCGGTTCAGAAAGTTGGAGCTGAGCAAATTGAAAAAGCTCCCAATGTGAACATCATCAACTCCCTGAACAGCCGTGTAGCCGGTGTTAAAGTCAACAACTCTTCAGGTGTTGCAGGTGCTTCCACGTTTATTGAAATTCGTGGGTCTGCCTCACTGACAGGAAATAACCAGCCATTATTTGTTGTTGATGGTGTACCCATCATTTCCGGTGGTGGTTCATACGGTGTTGCCGGTGTAGCTACATCCGACAGGGGGATAGATATCAACCCGGAAGACATTGCGGAAATTTCCGTATTGAAATCCGGTGCTGCAACTGCCCTTTACGGATTGAGGGCCGCTAATGGGGCTGTTGTTATTACCACCAAAAAAGGTGTTGCCGGAACCGGTAAAAAAATCAATGTGAATTTCAGTACTTCGTACTCCATTGATAAAGTGAGCCAGGTTCCTGCGCTTCAAAATGAATATGCTCAGGGTTCAATTGAAGCATCCAAATATTATTTCGGTACAGACAGCTTTGCTTTCCAGGGACCTGATGGTTACTGGTATAAGCAGGTTAGCTGGGGGCCAAAACTTTCAGATTTGGTCTATGACAATACCGATAAAGATTATATGGATAAATGGGATCCCAATGGAAGGCCTGTGTTAGCAGGTGATTTCCCCGGTGGCTCACCCGTTAAGGCTTACGATCCTTACTCCTATTTCCAATTAGGTAAAAAGTGGGAAAATTCATTGAGCTTCACAGGAGGTACAGATTTATCAACTTATTATTTCTCACTGTCAACATTACAATCTGAAGGAATTGTTCCAAACAATACCTTTAACCGTTATACATTCAGATTGACCGGAGAAACAAAATTGTCCGATAAATTCAAAACGTCAGCCAGTATTTATTACTCAAACTCTGATGGTAACAGGATCCAGCAAGGTTCCAACACATCTGGTGTTATGTTGGGTTTACTCAGGACACCGCCAACATTCGATAATACTTTTGGATTGGATGATCCGGTAAACAATCCTGCTTCTTACCAATTTCCTGATGGTTCCCCAAGGAACTATCGTGGTGGTTCAGGATATGACAACCCATACTGGATTTCGAATAACATTGCCTACCATGATTATACCAATAGGATGACTGCCTGGACTCAGTTGGATTATATTGCCAACGACTGGCTGTCTGTTACCTACAGGATTGGTACAGACTGGTACAATAGAAGGTTGAAAGACCAATTCCAGATTGGATCAAACACTTACAAGGCAGGTTATGTCAGAGGTTATTCCTATTTCGGACAGGATGTTAACTCCGACCTGTTTATGTCCATCAATAAAAAACTTACTGATGACATTACTTTTACAGCTCGTTTAGGACAAAATATGTTCTCTTCGTTCGGTACAAGTGTAACAGGTACAGCTAACAGTATAGAAGTTCCCGGATGGTACAACCTGGCTAACTCTTCAGATGTCGTACCCAGCGAAGCAACTTCACAATATCGTACAGCTGCTTTCTATGGAGATATTGGTTTTGATTACAAATCCATGTTATTCCTGAACGTGACAGGACGTGAAGAATGGTCAACCACACTTCCTGCAAGTGGTAACAAGTTTTTCTATCCTTCATTCAGTACATCCTTTATCTTTACCGAACTGGATCCTTTGAGCGATCTTAGTTTCCTCCCATTCGGAAAGATCAGGGCTTCTTATGCTGTTACAGCCCGTGCACCTGGTGCTTACAACCTGGCCACTCCCTACTGGGTCCCCGGACCTGGCGATGGATGGACCACAGGGTTGACATTCCCACTGATGGGCAACACAGGATTTACGCTGGGTGATACCAAAGGTAGCAGCGACCTGAAACCCGAGAAACTTACCACCATGGAGTTCGGAACAGATCTTCGTTTCTTTGACAATAAACTCGGACTTGATGTAGCCTACTACATTAATAAAAGTTCGGATCTGCTGATGAGCGTTCCGGTTGCAGCTTCAACCGGCTACGACAATATCTATACAAACGCAGCATCCATGGAAACAAAAGGATTTGAGGTTTACTTAAGAACGACCCCTGTGAAAAGCGATAATTTCATGTGGAACCTTAACTTCAACTTCGACAATGGCGTAACTACTGTTACTGAACTTGCCACAGGCATCGACAATGTATTCCTGGGTGGATTTACTGATCCCCAGGTACGTGCCATGGTTGGTGAAAGGTATCGTTCAATCTGGGGTACCCGTTGGTTAAGAGATGACAATGATAACCTGATCATCAATGATGATCCCGGTTATGCCCCAACTATTGGTTACCCGGTTATGGATGCTGAAAGTGGTATCCTTGGTGTAGTACCTCCCGATTGGGTGGCAGGTATTGAAAACGTCCTTTCCTGGAAAGGTGTAACTTTCTCATTCTTGCTAGATATCAAGAGTGGCGGACAAATGTGGAACGGAACCAGGGGAGCTCTGTATTATTTCGGAAAGCATCAGGATCAGGCAGATCGTGAAACAGCAACAGAAACGTTCTCAGGTGTCTATGGTTATCAGAACTCAGATGGTACCATTACTTATACCGATGGACAAGGCAATGTTTCATCTACTCCGGTCACCAATACTACAGAAGTCAAACTGGATGAGAACTGGTATTTCTGGGAAGGCCCCGGAAGTGGTTTTACCGGTCCGTCAGAACCTTTTGTTGAGGATGCAAACTGGGTAAGATTACGTGAAGTAACCCTCTCCTATACTTTTGATTCAAAACTTCTTGACAAGGTTTTCATTGATAAACTGGATGTTTATTTTACCGGTCATAACCTCTGGTTGAACACACCTTATAAAGGTATTGATCCTGAAACAAGCCTTTTAGGTGCTGACAATGCACAGGGATTTGATTATTTCAATATGCCTGGTACCAAAACATACTTATTTGGGCTGCGTGCAGCATTTTAAGTTTGAATCATGAAAATCACTTTGTTAATTACAAAAATTGAAACTATGAAAAGATTTAATATTAAGAAAATAGGGGTAGCGGTTCTCATACTGTTCTCATTGAGTGCGTGTGATAAATGGATCGACCCGGATATCAATATTGATCCGGATAGCCCCTCATTCGCCCCGCTTAAGACACTTCTTGCCTCGGCTGAGTCCAGAATGGCTTATGTCCTGGGCGGTATGGACGTGGTTGGTACCACGGCCATGTGGATGCAATACGTTGATGGTAATTCACGGCAGGCATCAATTATCGGAAGCTATTCAATTGTTGAAGCAGACATAAACAACCTTTGGTCTTCCCTGTATTCAGGATGCCTCATGGATTTAAATGTCTTGATCAACCAGGCAGAAGATCCGGATGCCTTATCGCCTCATGTTGCTGGAGTTGGTAAAATTCTGACAGCATATATTTTAGCTACTGCAACAGACCTCTGGAATGAGGTTCCTTATTCAGAGGCATTCCAGGGCAGTGATAACCTTGCACCTAAGTACGATGACCAGACTACCATTTATACCACAGTAAATACATTACTGGATGATGCTATTACTGACCTGAACGCTACGGAGTCAGTTTACGCTGTCGATGGTGATTATATCTACGGTGGGGATGTAAATGCATGGATCATGGCAGCTTATTCCTTAAAAGCCCGCTATGCAATCCATAATTCCGAAAGCGGTACATCAGCTTATGCTGACGCACTTACCGCTACTGCCAAAGGCTTCACCGGCAATGGCGATGATCTGGAATTTGTTTTCGGTTCTGCATCTTCAGAGGCCAACCCTCTGTACCAGTTTGATGTTGAGCGTACGGATGTTGGTGAAAATGCTA
>CAZVAY010000083.1:0-9464 GCA_964625265.1 uncultured Sphingobacteriales bacterium
CGACTGCCAAAACAGTCTATGTTTTTCCTTCGCCCAACCCGGCTTTTGCGGTCAACCAGGATTCTCAGTGCTTTTTAGGCAACCAGTTTGTTTTATCCAACCAATCAACAATCAATAGTGGAAATATTGCTAACCACTGGTGGGATTTTGGTGATGGCACAACTACCACCACTCAGGATGCATCACATTCCTATACTGCTGTTGATTCAGGATTCACGGTTTCCCTTGTTGAGCAATCAGCCTTAAATTGTTTCGATACAGTTTATACAAACATCCGCATCATGCCCATGCCTGTGGCTGACTTTATTATCTGGGACAGTTCTCAATGTTTTGAAAACAATGCATTTGGCTTCCAGAACCTTTCAAACATCAGTTCGGGCAGTATGAACTACCTATGGGATTTCGGTGATGGAGATACTTCAACCCAGGTTGATCCTGTTCACTCTTTCAGGTATGCTGATACTTTTCTGGTTAAATTAATTACTTCTTCTGATTTCGGCTGTTTGGATTCGATTCAAAAAAACACCTATATCCACGTCCATCCCGAGCCTGTTGCAGGTTTCTCCATTAACGATTCTATCCAGTGTTTTAATTATAACCGCTTTCTTTTTACCGATACTTCCAGCATTAAATCAGGAAGTTTTACGTGGAACTGGTCTTTTGATGATAACAATGTATCGGGTAGCCAAAATCCTGTTCACAATTATTCAGCACCCGGAAATTATTCTGTTAAGCTGATTGTTATTTCCGACTGGCTCTGCAAGGATTCCATCTTGCACAATATAACCGTTCATCCAAGTCCGGTACCCGGCTTTTCTATTGACGACTCCGGTCAGTGCCTGACAGGAAATATGTTCCGGTTTTACGATAGCAGTACCATTGCCTGGGGCAGCTATCAGCCGTTGTGGTATTTCGGTGATGGAGACACATCCTCCCTGAACAATCCTGTCCACAGCTATTCCGGCCACGACACATTCAACGTTACCCTCACCGTTACATCGGATAAAAACTGTGCAGATACCCTTGCCCGAAAAGGGATTGTCTTCCCAATGCCGCAAGCCTCATTCACCGTTAATGATACGGCCCAGAGTTTTAAAGACAACCTGTTTATATTCTCAAATGGCAGTGTTATTTCTTCCGGCAACCTCAGTTATTTTTGGGATTTCGGTGACGGGACTACATCCACCCTTGAGAACCCGGTTCATGTTTACACCAGCCACGATACATTCAGGGTCAGGTTAATGGCATCATCCGGAGAAGGTTGCCCGGATTCATTTTTTATGACCGTATATGTTTTCCCTACTCCTTTGGTCAGTTTCTCTATCAATGACAGCACTCAGTGCCAGAATATCAACCTGTTCAGTTTTACCAATCAGACCAGTATTGCCTGGGGAAATATGAACTATTTTTGGGACTTTGGTGATGGCAAATCTTCTACCCTCAAAAACCCACAACATTATTATACACAGGACGATACTTTCACGGTAAAACTCAAAGTGGTTTCCGAAACAGGTGCAGCTGATTCTCTTTCCAGACAACTAGTCGTATTTCCAAATCCGGATGCAAGGTTTGCCGTCAACGATTCCACACAATGCCTGGGTTTGAATAATTTTGTATTTACCCAGCAATCAAGCATCTCCAGCGGTACCCTGACTTATCTTTGGGATTTTGCCGACAGCAATGCATCCACCCAGTTTAGCCCTGTACACAGTTACAGTTATGATGACACATTTGCTATTTCACTCATTGTTACTTCCAATCATAATTGCAAGGACACTTCCGGCCAGTCCCTGTACGTTTATCCCGATCCTGTTGCCAGCTTTACCATTGACAATCCTGTGCTTTGTTTTGCAGGTAATCATGTCAATTTTACGAATTATACTACTATTTCATCAGGGAGTTTGAGTTTCCAATGGGATTTTGGTGACAGCAACTATTCAACAGGTTTTGCTCCGGGGCACCTTTATACTACACCTGATACTTTCCGAATCGACCTTTATGCAACATCTTCACTGGGTTGCCAGGATTCCTTGTTCAAATATGTCATTGTTAACCCCACACCGCAAAGCGACTTTAGCGTAGATGACAGCGTACAGTGCCTGAACGGTAATTCCTATTCATTTACGGCATTATCTACCATTTCTTCAGGTTCCATGAACTACTTCTGGCGATTTGGTGATAACCATGTTGACTCCGTTCAGAATCCGGTTCATACATATTTGCTTGACGACAGCCTGCGGGTACGGCTGATTACCACTTCAGCCCTGGGTTGTCCCGATTCTGTTGAAAAAAATATTTACATCCTTCCATCGCCTGAAAGCGGATTTACCATTAACGATTCACAGCAGTGTATCAACGATAATTATTTTGTATTTACCAATACCTCCACCATTACCAAAGGAAGTTTCAATACATTCTGGGATTTCGGTGACAGCAACTCAACAACTGCTTACAGCCCGGATCACAGTTATCTGATTGACGATACTTTCCGTGTAAAACTTGTGCTGGTTTCAAACCTGGGTTGCAGCGACAGCCTGGACATGACAACCTATGTATTCCCAAATCCGGTTGTGGATTTTACTATTAATGATACTGATCAGTGTTTCAATGAAAATGTATTTCAATTTACCAACAACAGCCACATACACACAGGAAATTTCACTTCGCTTTGGAATTTTGGGGATACTATTACTTCCACTAACTTCAATGAAATTCATACTTATTCCACTGACGACAGTTTCAATGTACGGTATGTGGCAACATCCGGCCTTGGATGTAAAGATTCATCCGATAAAATTGTTGTAGTATTTCCATCTCCCGTAGCTGCATATTCCATCAATGACTCTGATCAATGTATAACGGGCAACAACTTTGTCTTTTCCGGCCAGGGCAGTATCCATACCGGTAGCTTTACATATTTCTGGGATTTCGGTGACTCCCAAACGGATACTACGGCCACTCCGCTTTACACATTTAGCCGTGACGACACCTTTGTGGTCACCCAAATCCTGACTTCTGACAATTCCTGCCGGGATACCCTGTTAAAATCAGTGATTGTATTTCCTAATCCTAAAGCTGATTTTTCAATAAACGACAGCACGCAGTGTATGAACGAAAACAACCTGGTTATAACCAACCTGAGTGCTATCAACAGCGGCAGTATGAGCTGGTACTGGGATTTTGGTGATAGTTCAGCTTCTACTCTTCAGGATCCTGTTCACCGCTATGCTCAACCTGACACCTTTGTTCTTTCGCTCAAAGTCCTGTCGGACAATAATTGTCCCGACAGCATAGGCCGGTACATCTATGTACATCCTTCACCGGCTGCATCTTTTGTGGTCAATGACAGTACCCAGTGTTTCAATGAAAACTCCGTTGCCTTTACCAATACAAGCAACATCCTGTACGGACAGGTTGGCTATACCTGGGCTTTTGGCGACCTGGATTCTTCCTTTGCCACAAGCCCGGAACACAAATACAGTCAACCGGATACTTTCGTTACAACACTCATTGCAGAATCACAAAACGGATGTTCTGATACCACTTTACAGCAACTCTACATTTTCCCATCCCCCGTTGCTGCTTTTGCCATAAACGACAGTCAGCAGTGCCTCAACGGGAACAGTTTCACTTTTCAAAATAACACCACAATCCTTTGGGGCAATATGTCCTACAACTGGGACTTTGGCGACTCTTCGTCCGGGACACAAACAAATATCAGCCATATCTATAATGCCGAAGACACTTTCCATGTGCAACTGATAGCTCAATCTTCACTTGGCTGCGCTGATACCACCCTGTTACATACTTATGTATTTCCATCACCAACGTCCTTGTTCACTATTAACGACACAGGCCAGTGCCTCAACACCAATCATTATATTTTTACCAATGGAAGTACAATTTCATCCGGTAACTTAAATTTTTTCTGGGATTTTGGAAACGGACAGACTTCCAGTGCCACTGACAGTAACCTTGTTTACACCACAGATGACACATTCACCGTTCATCTTGTTGCCCGCTCACAAATGGGTTGCCCCGATACATTTACTCATGATGTCTTTGTGTATCCCGTTCCCAATCCTGATTTTTCCATCAATGACAGCATTCAGTGCCTGGCCGGCAACAACTTTGATTTTACCAACCTGACTCAACTCAAATGGGGGACTTTTGCCAGCCTCTGGTCATTGAGCGACCTCAGCAGCGCCACCTCCTCCAACCTGACCCATATCTTTGGTTATGATGACACATTCTATGTACAACTTAAAACTACATCGGGCATGGGATGTATGGATTCGGTTCAAAAACCGGCAATCGTTCATCCTTCACCTGTGGCAGGTTTTAACCTGTCAGATACAGCCGGTTGCCTGACCGGGAATTTATTTGCCTTTAACAATTCGTCAACGCTGAACAAAGGTACCATGACTTTTTCCTGGTATTTTGGCGATTCAACCACATCTGCAGCTACCTCTCCTGTTCATTCTTATGCTTACCACGATACTTTCTCAACAAAACTCGTTGTTACGACCAATTTGGGATGCAAAGATTCTTTTGCCCGAAAAATCTTCATCTGGCCAATGCCGCTGGCCGGATTCTCCATGAACGATTCCGTTCAATGTTTCAATACCAACCTATTTGCGCTTATTAACCAGACTGCCCTTGCCTGGGGAAGCCAGTCCTTCATTTGGGATTTCGGTGACGGAACTTCCTCCGCCCTCAAAGATGTCGTTCATTCTTATGCCACTGAAGACACCTTTGGGATCACGCTGAAATCAGTGTCAGGAAAAGGCTGTCGCGACAGTATCACAAAAGCGGTTTATGTTCATCCTTCCCCAAAATCAGCATTTTCCATTAACGATACAGCACAGTGTTTCAGGGGCAATCGCTTTGAATTTACCAATCTTTCAACCATTAAATCGGGCACGCTGTTATCCAACTGGAAATTTGGTGACAACACAGTTTCTGTAATGCAAGACCCTGTTCACCGTTATGATACTTTCGGAACTTATACAATAACCCTGAATACCGTTTCAAACCTGGGTTGCCCGGACTCTGCGCAACATGCCGTCAAGGTCAATCCTATGCCGGCTGCATCCTATACGGTGAACGACAGCACACAGTGTCTGTCTTTCAACAGGTTCGATTTCACCAACACAAGTAAAATCCCGGTCGGAAACCTGAGTTACCTGTGGGAATTCGGTGACGGTAAGAATTCAGTCAGGAAAAACCCTTATCATGTTTATGGCACAGAAGGAAATTATAGGGTGAAGCTTATAGCCCAAAGTAATGAAAACTGTGTTGACACATTCTTCGGAAATAGTTTTGTTTACCCGATGCCCAAGGCAAAATTCGATTTCAACACACCCTGCCTGGGTGATACCATTTACTTTGTTGACCAAAGTAGTATTTCTGCTTCAGATTTCCTGGCCGGATGGCAATGGGCCTTCGACAATGGAGACAGTTCACAAATCAGGAATCCCTGGTCTGTTTATCAGTCGGCCGGAGATTACTTTGCCTCACTGGTTGTCAGTTCAAGCCACAATTGTAAGGATACGGCTATCCGGAGACTTAGCTTTTCTGAAAAGGTCGATCCTACCGTCATTGATTATGCTACCGTTCTTGATAACGGAGACGTACAACTGGCCTGGTCACCCGTTTTTGTTGGGAAACCCATGTTGTTCAACCTTGAACGGGCCGAAGGCACCTCTGTATTTAGTAATTATGGCAGTTTCCTGCCCGGCACTTACTTTTTTACCGATGATAAAGTTCAGACTGACCTGTTTTCCTATTCCTACAGGATCAGGGTGCTCGACAGTTGTAATTACATAAGCCCGGCCAGCAACCTGGGTAAAACCATTCTTCTGTCGATTGATACCAGTGGTGAAAATCCGGTTATCAACTGGACACCTTATAAAGAATGGGGTTCAGGAATTTCCTACTATGAGGTCCAGCTTTATGACGAAGAAAACGAAATGTTCAAGCCTATTGCTACCACTACCGATACATTCTACACAGATGATAACCGTCAGGATAATTACTTCGAATATTGCTACAGAATAGTGGCATACAGAAACGGGGACAACCAGTTCAGTATTTCTAACAAAGTCTGCATTCCCACACCCTTTGATGTCTGGATACCCACAGCATTTACGCCCAATGGCGATGGCCTGAATGATGAATTCAGGGTGAGCGGCAGGTTTATTATTTACCTGCATGTCATCCTTTATGACCGCTGGGGAGAACGTGTATTTGAAACAGAGAACCTGGATGAAGGCTGGGATGGCATTTACAGGAATACGCTACAACCGGCAGACCAGTATTATTATACCATTTTCGTCAGGGGAACCAAGGGCCAGAAAAAATTGATCCACGGCACTGTCATGCTGGTAAGGTAAAAGGAAACAATGAACAATTCGTACAATGAACGATGAAGTGATTTTTTGTAAAGCCTTTTCAACAACTCTTCAGGAGTTGAATAAATACAAAACCAGGGAATTCTGTTTACTAACTTTTCTAATTTCAAACTTTAGAAAAGTTGATAAAATAAATGATAATGAAATGACATTTTTGGTTATTATGTTATGAACCTTTTGGGATAAGTTTTTTATCTTTACCTAATCATGTGAATCCATGTTAAACCATAGGAAAAATATAACCTTTGTAGTAATAGTTGTTTTTACATGGGTATGCTTTTCCCCAAGTGCATATTCTCAGCTTTATAATTATATAAGTAGTGGTGGTGATAAAATTTTGGATGTAAATAATTACCCCCCTGTAGATAAAGGCCCACTTGATTCAACCTCAAACTCAAAATTTAGCGAAAGTGGAAGTATATCAATAATATGTGATAGTTCAGGGCAGATGGTGCTGACAGCGTTCTGGTATTCATATTACAACAAATATAAACAACGAATCAATTCTTATTCTTTTATTCCAAAAAATGGTAGATCGCTTTTTAGGACCGGAATATTGTTACCTTCAAAAAAGGCCGGTATTTATTATTATTTTTATGTTGCCTTGTGGTCACCTCCGGAACATTCAGGCGGGATGGCCTATACGGTGGTTGATGTCAATGCGGATAGCGGAAAAGGTGCAATCATAGACACCAGCTTTTTTTATTACAGGGACACATCGGTATTTTACAAAATGATGGCCTTACCTGGCAGTCATCAGGGTGAATTCTGGCTGTTTGCCCAGCACTTTGAAAACATGAAACTCTATACCTGGCGTTTTGACGGGGAAAATGTAACAGGGCCGGTGATTTCTGATAATGTTTATCCTGATAGTTTTAAATTTTCAGGTCATGAAAGTGATTTTTGTTATTCGGTAACCACAAAAACTTTGTTTCTTGTACATCGAGCCCCGCAGGTAGATTCTATTGTTCTTAAATTATTCTCTTTCAACCCTAAAACGGGGGAGCTTACACATAAAGCTACCTATAACCTAAAGGAATTAGAATTAGCAAAAAATAACGATTATAAATATCTTCTTTATACTGAGGTAACGGAATACGACACGGTATTATATGTAGCTTTTACGTATTCAATGTTAACGGACTCAGCAATATTAATGCAAATAGGCTTTGACAAAAATATGCAGATTAATAAAGTAGTGGAAATGCCGCTAAAATTTGCAATTCTCGGAATGCGGTATGTTTCCACAGGCCAGCTATATGTGTTGCAAAGAATAAGGCCAAAACCTTTTATGTTTAAATCTTTCTTAGCTGTTATACAAAATCCTGAAAAGTTTGGCCCGGCCTGTAATTTAAGGGAAGAAATTTTTACTTTAAAAGATAACTCTTATTCTTTAAGTAATATCGTTCATGAAAATATGAAGGTCCGGTTTAAAACAGTATCAACCTGCAGGGATACGGTATTGTTCTATAACCAATCCGATAGCGCTAAGTACAGTCACTTTACCTGGTATATATTTCCCGGGGGAGACAGCATGGAAGGCTTTCATGCAAGCCATGTATTGCCAAAATCAGGGATTTATATAATAAAATTAAAAGCAGAAACACCGGCCGGTTATGTTCAATGGGGTACAGATACACTGAAATACATCAAGCGGCCTCAAACCGAATTCTCAACTGACACTACCATTGGTTGCCGATGGCTTAAATTCCGCCTTCATGATGTAACGGTAAATGACACGGTAAACAAATCCGTAGGTGAAAGCTGGCTTTGGGACTTCGGGGACGGCAGCACGGACACGGTAAAAACCCCGGAACACATTTACACAAAAACGGGGAAATACGATATACGTCTCATTTACAGCAACGGCTTTTGTACCGATACCTTCAGCCAAAGCCAGGCCGTGGAGATCATAGACGCACCGCGTCCCGGCTTTGCCCTGAGCAGCAGCAGCTATTGCTCGCCCTTTACCCTCTCTATACAAGACACCTCGCAGGGACAGGTGAGTAATTACCATTATGATTTTGGTGACGGCAGTACTTCCACCCTGGCATCCCCATCTCATTATTACCCTGTTGCCGGGAATTACAAAATCATTCAAACCCTGACCGGCCCTACCGGTTGTGTCACCAGTGATTCGGCCGGGCTGCATCTGCGGCCGGGCTTTGATGGCACCGAACCCATCAATAGCCTGACGGCCAATGTATGGAACGACCACGCCATTGAAATTTCATGGCGCAGGCATAACTCAGCAACATCCTATGTTGTTGACCGGAGCCGGAACGACACGGATTACAGTCAGCTTGCCCAAACACCAGATACGGTATTCAGTGATATTACCGCCCGCCCTGACAAAGAGGTTTACCTCTACAGGGTGAAGGGGAAGGACAGTTGCGGAAGATCATCCCTGCCGGGGCTGAAACTCAAAAACATCCTCCTGACAGGCCAAAGCTTTGGCAACGATTATTGTGTCCTGCAATGGACAGCCTTTGAGCAGTGGCAAAACGGGGTCAGGGAATACCAATTGCTGATGGTGGACAGTACGGGAGAGCAGAGCCTGATAATATCTACCTCAAAAAGAACCTACCGGGATGATAATTATTTTAGCGGGGAAAGCCCGTACAGGAAATGCTACAGGATAAGGGCTGTGGAAAACGGAGGCAATCTCCAGGCTTCTGTTTCGAACCTGCAGTGTTTGCCTTATGAAACAATCCTTTGGGTTCCCAATACCTTTTCACCCAACAATGACGGCTTGAACGATGTATTCCGGGTGGCTGGCATCAGTATCAAATCCATCAGCCTGTATGTCTTCAATCGTTGGGGGCAGCAGGTATTTGAGGGTCATGATAAAAATGAAGGCTGGCCGGGCACATACAAGGACAAGCCGGTAGAACAAGGCGTATATTACTACCATGTTATCTTTACCAGCGGCAGCGGCAAAAACGGCAGCTACAGCGGAACGGTTCATTTAATCAGGTGATTGAAATTCCGGATTTTGTTAAATTTACGTCCCGGCAGAGTCTATCGAAGAGGACGCTGCTTAGACAAAAA
>CAZVAY010000084.1:0-9455 GCA_964625265.1 uncultured Sphingobacteriales bacterium
GCATAACCATGCGCGACTAGCGAGCCTGGACCATGAGTGTTGTGGCAAATTCCTCAAAAGTATCTGATACAATGATCAATTGGCAGTGTTCCTGTATCCAGCGCAACATTTCCATAGCGCCATCAAGGGGTTGAATGGAAGCAATGACATGTTGGATATCCCGGAGGGTAAGCTTGTTTTCTTTCAGGATTTCCAGCCTTCGGGTCATTAATACATCATAATCCTGGATTTCACGTGTAGTTAATTTTAATTCTTCGATGCCAGTTTTTATCGCCACATTGATCCATACTTCGGGTACAAAAACGCCTTCAAAATCACAGCAAATAATATTCATGGGATAATAGTTCGATTAATTTTAAGAGCAATGTATGTATTTGTTCACCAACGCCCTTACTTCATCATGTTTGCCAAAAAGTTTTTCACTTAATCCTTTGTCCTGGAATGATTTCAGGTAGCGGGCATGCTCTTCAATAGTCCTTTGGGAAAATACGTCATACTGGGTGTAAATGTAGGATTGCCTGAGTAAATTTTCTGCAGACTCAAAACAGGACTCAGGCAGGTGTTTCAGTTTTTTCAATAATCTGCTGTTTTTCTCTTTGAAAATATCCACATCCACATAAGTGTCTTCAGCATATTCCAGTGCGTCCTGCATTTCAAGCCCATGTCTGAAAGCCACGGCCATTCCCGCAAAAAGAAGGTGAATGTTGGCCGATCCATCGGGACAGCGTAGTTCGATGGTCTGTTTGTCGGAAGTATCGGGAATTTGATCTCCATTGCCGGGGTTCAGCTTTAAGGCCATTTTGTTGGCATCACCCAGCCAGCCTAACGGGACACGTACCAAAACGGAACGGTTCCTGTCGCCCCAGCAAATATTGGTCGGTGCTTCCTGGTGTGGAACCAGTCTTAGGTAGGAGGTAGGTATGGTATTTCCGAAGGCTGTTAAGGACGGTGCCAGTTGCAACAAGCCGGCAATGGCTTTTTTCGCAATAGGGCTCAGATGGCCATTCTCTGTCATCACGTTTTTACCATCTTTCATCAGGCGGGAATGAATATGCAATCCGCTGCCTGCTTTACCCACTGTAATTTTGGGTGCAAAACTGACTGACAGTCCATATTTCAACCCCAGGTTGCGTAAAATCCATTTGGCCAGGATAAGCTGGTTGGCAGCTTCTTCCATCAGGGTGGGCTGGAATTCAATTTCGTATTGTTCGAAAACCTGGTTGCCCGAAACAAAATTGCCGACTTCGGAGTGGCCGTATTTGATGGAAGCACCCATTTCGGCCAGCAGCATCATGGCCTCTTCGACTACATGCCTGAACTTAGCAAATGGCGGAGCTTCGTGATAACCGCGCTGATCTGTTGCCGGAAACAGTGTCGTACTTTCCCCGATAATATAAAACTCCAGTTCCCCCATTACCTCCAGGCTAAAACCGGTTTTTTCGTGCAGCTTATCCCTGGCACTGAACATCAGGTTATCAGGAGAACTATTCAGGGGCTGGCCATTGCCGTTGAAGTAGTTACACATCAGTTCCAGGGTCGGTACTTCCTGGAATGGATTGACAAAGGCAGTTTTATACTTTGGAACAACATACAAGTCGCTTGAAGCAGCTTCGATATAATTCAACAGACTGCTGCCGTCAATCCTTTCACCGGTGGCCAAAAGGCGGTCAAGTTGTTCCATGGAGTTGATCACAAAACTCAATGCTTTCAGCCTGCCATCACTTCCTACGTAGCGGAAATTTAACATGTTGATGCCGTAATCCCCGGCAAATTTTACTATGTCGCCCCGCGTAAAATCCTTTGCTTCCTTTCCTAAACTATTTTCAATAATATTCGAGATCATATATACAATTGGGTTTATTTTACTTTTCTCAGCTTTGCATTATAATAATTTACATTTTTTCTGGAAATAATTATTTGCCTGCTTTTATCTATCTGATCTTTTTCATTGGTAATAAGTTCTTCTTCCGCCTTTATAATTTCTTCCTTCCATTTGGTAATATTGTCCTTCAGTTTTTGGTTTTCCTTCTCCAGTTTTGACAGGTCTTTTTCATTGTTTTGCAATATTTTCTCTTTTTCCTCCAATTGTTTTTCAATGATATCATGGGTCATTTCAGTAGCAAATTCTTTCATTTTGTTTGAAAATAATAAGTAGCGTGATGGATGATCGTTGGAACTCAGGTAAGTGCCGCCCAGGTCAACAGTACAAAACAAAGTGCAGGTCGAATCATTTTGAAGTTTTACAACCGCATAGGCATTGAATGGAAGGTCTCCAAAATCCTTGAGGGTGCAGTTCGTGGCTGAAATCTCGTCTTTGACTTTAACTTTTCCGCCTGCTTTTTTAAGTTCATCAGCCCAGGCTTTGGCTACCTCTTTTGGGTTGGATTCATAAATATGAACACCAATGGCTTTCCGGGTCGTGGCATTGATCATTTGATCCGACTCCCAGGTGGTGAAATCATACATCTGGGCAAAACCCAAAAAAGAGGTTAGAAGCAAGAGTGCTGTCAGGATTGATATTCTGGTTTTCATAGAGGTTGTTAATTAAATATCAGTTTTAAGATTTTTCAAAGATAAAATAAAAGTGAAATGTTTCAAATCTTCATTTTTAACCAGATTGGTACAGGCCGGCAGCTTTACTGAATCTTGAAATAGTCTTATCTTTGCTGCCTGAAATAATCCTATGAGCGACCCTATCCACCACGAATGCGGTATTGCCCTGATCAGGCTATTAAAACCCATGTCTTATTATGCTGAGAAATACGGCAGTATGCTTTACGGGCTGAATAAGTTGTATATCCTCATGGAGAAACAGCACAACAGGGGACAGGATGGTGCAGGTATTGGCGTGGTGACGCTGGATGTTCCACCTGGAAAACCGTACATCTACCGGCAGCGAGCGGTTCAGCCAAGCCCCATAGCAAATATCTTCAATGGCATATATAAGGAATATACGGATTTCCAGAAGAAATATCCTTTAAATGATTATAACCATATAAAGCATGAGTTGCCTTTTGTGGGTGAACTGCTGATGGGTCACCTGCGTTATGGGACCCATGGTGGCAACGATATACGCTACTGCCATCCTTTCCATCGCAAGAGTAACTACATGACTAAAAACTTGCTGATTGCAGGTAATTTCAACATGACCAACAATGATGAGCTCTTTCATTTGCTGGTTGAATTAGGCCAGTACCCGGTCAATCAAACAGATACCCTGACCGTGCTGGAAAAGATAGGTCATTTTCTTGACAGTGAAAATGAATACCTGTATCACAAGTACCAGGAAAAAGGCTTGTCGAATGAGGAAATCACACCCAGGATCATAGAGGACCTATCGCTGCAATATATTCTTGAGAAATCAGCCAGGGATTTTGACGGTGGTTATGCTATTACTGGTATGATCGGACATGGAGATTCGTTTGTACTTCGCGACCCCAACGGGATCAGGCCTGCTTATTATTATCATGATGATGAAGTGGTTGTTGTTGCTTCTGAAAGGCCTGCCATCAGGACAACCTTTAATCTGCCCTACCAGGAAATTGAGGAAATAAAACCCGGCCATGCACTTATCATCCGGAAAAGCGGGGAAATCATGGAACCACAGATCATTGAGCCCCGCGAAAGAAAATCCTGTTCCTTCGAACGAATCTATTTCAGCCGGGGAACTGATACGGATATTTACCGGGAAAGAAAAAACCTGGGAAAACTGCTTACAACTCACGTACTGGAAGAAGTTGACTATGACATTAAACATACGGTATTTTCCTATATTCCAAATACAGCAGAAGTTGCTTTTCTGGGCCTCATTGAGGGACTCCAGGAATATCTTGAAAAGCAGAGAAAAGAGCAATTACTGCAAACAGCTAAACCGGACAGCCAGGCCATTGACGAGTTGTTCAAAACCCGTATCCGGGTGGAAAAAATTGCCGTAAAAGATACCAAGATCAGAACTTTTATTGCCGAGGACAAAGGCCGGAAAGACCTGGTGAACCACGTATATGATACATCATACGGCATCATTCAAAACGATGTAGATACCCTGGTGATCCTTGATGATTCTATTGTCCGCGGTACTACTCTCAAGGACAGTATTATCGGGATCCTCGACCGCTTGCACCCCAAAAAGATCGTCATTGTCTCATCAGCACCGCAGATCCGTTACCCAGATTGTTATGGAATCGATATGTCTAAGCTCAGGGATTTTGTTGCTTTCAGGGCAGCCATTGAATTGCTGAAAGATCAGGGCAAAGAGCACCTGATCAGACAGGTTTACCACCGCTGCAAAGAAGAGGTGAAAAAACCGGCAGCGGATAATCAAAATATAGTCAGGGAGATTTTTTCATCTTTCACAGCAACAGAAGTTAGCCAAAAGATTGCCGAGCTTGTACGTCCTGACAACCTGCGTGCAGAACTGACCATCATCTATCAGACCATTGAAAACCTGCACAAGGCTATTCCTACGCATACAGGAGATTGGTATTTTACAGGGAATTACCCAACACCGGGAGGAAACAAGGTAGCTAATCAGTCGTTTATTAATTTCTTTGACGGAAGTGATAAAAGGGCTTATTGAGGAAAGAATGAAGTGTTTCAGGATTAAAACAATTTTATAGAATTGAATTAAAATGGAAAAGATTACGAAACTGGATCAGATGTTTGAAGTGCTTAAAAACCGGGAAAAGAAAAAACTGGTGGCGGCATTTGCAAACGATTCTCATACCATAGGGGCGGTCAGTATGGCCATTGAAAAAGGCCTGGTGGCCGGTGTGCTGGTAGGTGATAAAAACCGGATCAAAGTAGTTTGTAATCAAGAAGGCATTGATCTGTCGGGATTTACAATTGTGCACGAAAGTGATGAAATGAAAGCGGCCTATAAAGCTGTCAGGCTGATCCATGAAGGGCAGGGTGACCTGCTGATGAAAGGCCTCGTTAGCACTGATAAATACATGCGTGCAATACTGGATAAAGAAAACGGCCTGATGAATCCGGGGGCTATCCTGTCGCATGTGACTGTCATGGAAAACCCCAATTACCACAAGCTGCTGATTGTCGGAGATGTAGCCATTATTCCTCTTCCTGAACTGAAAGAAAAAATAGCCATCACCAATTACCTGATCAGGACCGCCCATTCTTTGGGCAACCCCAACCCGAAAGTGGCAATAATTGCAGCCTCGGAACAGGTACTGCCTAAAATGCCGGCCTGTGTTGATGCCGCCTTGCTGGCTAAGATGGCAGACAGGGGACAAATCAAAGGTGCCAGGGTGGATGGCCCGTTAGCACTGGATGTTGCCATCGACAAAGAATCTGCCGGGATCAAAAAGATCAGCGGTGAAGTAGCCGGTGATGCCGACTGCCTGGTGTTTCCCAATATTGAATCCGGCAATGTTTTTTACAAGGCTAACACCAAACTGGCCGGGGGTGAACAGGGGGCCATTGTAGCCGGAGCCAGTGTGCCGGCCATTCTTTCTTCCCGGGGCGATAGCGTAGCAACCAAACTCTATTCAATTGCGCTTGCAGCCCTGATGGCATAAGGATTGAGAAATATCTTTGTTATCCTGTTAACAAAATACATTTTTTGTCTTCAGGTTTTGAATTTATTTAGTTTATTTTGCAAATGTCTTTTTCAGGACATATTAATTTTGGTAATAAATGAGCATACTGGCCATTAATCCGGGTTCGACTTCAACAAAAATTGCAGTCTTCAAAAACTCGAAGATCATCTTTTTCAAAAATATTAAACACACACAAGAAGATCTCGCTCCATTCGAAAATATCACCGATCAGTATGATTTTAGAAAAAATATAATCGAAAGCGAGCTGGATAAAGCTGATATTGACATGGGTGTAATTCTGGCCGTAGTGGGCAGGGGAGGGCTGCTCAAGCCTATACCTTCAGGTGTTTACGCTGTGAACGAGGCCATGAAAAAAGACCTGATGAACAGCCCCCTGGGGCAGCATGCCAGCAACCTGGGTGGATTGATCGCTGATGCCATTGCAGATAAAATGCCCCGTGCCAGGGCTTTTATTGCCGATCCTGTTGTGGTGGATGAACTGGAGCCTATCAGCCGGGTGGCCGGCCATCCGTTGTTTGAGCGGATATCTATTTTCCATGCCCTTAACCACAAGGCGGTTGGGCGTTTTCATGCCAAGTGCATTTCAAGAAAATATGAAGAACTGAACCTGATCATTGCCCATCTGGGTGGCGGTATAACTGTTGGCGCTCATGAAAAAGGCAGGGTGGTGGATGTTAACCAGGGCCTGGATGGTGACGGACCGTTTTCACCCGAACGTAGTGGTACGCTGCCTATTGGACAGATGGCGAAATTGTGCTTTTCAGGAAAGTATTCCTTTGATGAAGTCAAGTTGATGATTAAGGGGAAAGGTGGGTTTGTGGCATATTTTAATACCAACGATGCCATAGAGGTGGAGAAGATGGTTGACAAAGGGGATCAAAAGGCCTTGTTAATTTTTGAAGCCATGGCCTACCAGGTAGCCAAAGAAATTGGTGCCATGTGCACCGTACTCAAGGGCAACGTGGATGGCATTTTGCTGACCGGAGGCCTGGCGCACAACAAGTGGTTTGTTGAACTTATTATAGACAGGGTGGCGCACATTGCCCCTGTGTCCATCTATCCAGGCGAAGATGAAATGAAAGCCCTGGCCCTTAATGCCATGATGGTCCTCAATGGTGAATTAAAGGTGAAGGAATATGTTTAACAGATCTTTGCAACATAAGTAATAAACTACCTTCCATCGTACGCAGCAAATAAGTCATCTGTATTGTCTGGTATCTTGAATTTATCATCACCAGAGTAAATGCCTTCCTTGATGTTAAAATACTATGCATGGATATTTATCTTGTGCATTTCATTGAAATTTTGATCTAAATAAATAGTTGTGCTCCTGATTTACATATTCAAATAATCTTTTCAAATTCCATTTTATTTTGGAGAATGATAATGGGGCGATAACCAGCCTAAAAAAATCCCTGCCGCCAGAATGGCAACAGGGATTAACCTATAAACTAAACAGGATAAGGCTCAGAATGCGAAACCTGCCCGGAACCCAAGGAAATTGATGAGGTCACCCTTGTTGAGGTGCACACCACCCTGGATGAATTTCCACCGAACATCAGCGCCCATTGACCACCAGGTTCCACTAACACCGCTGATGCTCTTGATATTGTGGCCCATGTTGTACCTGAATACAGGGGCAACAATGAGGTCATCGGCCAATTGAAGGTTAAACCTGGCGCCAACAGGTATGTTGAACATAATAGCGCCTTTTTCACCATTTAACGGGTTTGTGTATTGCCAGAAGTGGGTGTTTATACCGACTATGGCCATCAGGGGCAGGTCAAGGAATTTGGCAAACTGCCAGTTCCAGCTCAGGTTGGATGCGGCCATCCAGTTCAGGCTGTCATCATTAAAGAAATAATATTCCATCGAAAATTCCTGCAGGTTATCCTTAACCAGGTTGATCCCGGCACCAAGACCGCTGCCTGTAAAGTAATTGTTGAATTGGTTGCCAACTTCTATGCTTTGCACGGCAAAGTTGGATGTCAGCACATAGGGGTTGAAATGCTTGAATACAAAGTCGTCTACATCTTCCACAATGTCAAGGCCAAGGTCAAGGTTAAGCCCGTTGTTTTTCTTGTGCTTCACTGGCGATGGTTCAATATTGTTAGAATTCTTCAGGTATACCACCTTATCTGAACAGGGGCTTTCGGGTGGCAGCCCACCTTCTTTAGCTGCTGCCAGCAGTGTACCGAGGAAATCGAAAGATGTGGTTTCTTCTTCTTTGGGCTGGTCAACCACTACATCGGTACCTTCCCTTTGCAGTTGAAGCTGCAGGATTTTGAGTTCAACCCTGCGGTTTTTCTGCCTGCCGTCTTCCGTGGTATTGGATGCAATAGGCTGTGTTTCACCATAGCCTACAGCTTTGATCCTGGCTCCATCAATGCTTTGGCCCACCAGGTATTGCTTAACCGAGTTAACCCTGTCCTGGGAGAGTTTAAGGTTGGCATTGTCCGAGCCGATGCTGTCGGTATGCCCGCCCAGTTCAATCACAATTTCGCTCCGCTTCATGATATCTACCAGCTTATCCAGTTCCACTTTGGAATCATCCCTGAGTGAGGTTTTCCCGAAATCAAAAAAGATATTCTTCAATTCAAATTTTGCCCCGATCCTGATGGCCTGAAGGTCGAAATCTTTCTGTACATCCTTGATTTTGTCCTCACGGCTAATCCAGCGGAGTTTTGCTTTTTTGACGGCAATATCCAGTTTGTTATAATTCGATTTATACTGTTTGAGAAGTGCTGTATATTCCTTGAACCCATCATCAATATTATCGGTATTTGCATCAATAAGTTTTTTCAGGGTTTCATTCAGGGTGCCCATTTCTTTTTGTCCTGTGGTTATATCGTTTAACTGTGTACCCAGGACATCGTTCATATACTCTTTGTCAATAAGTTTTGACAGGTCGGTCAGGTCGAGCTCATCGGTATAATACAGGTAATTTTTCATATCGATCACGATATTGTACTTTTTCAGCGGGGCCAGCGATACCTGGTAAAACCCATCAGAGTAACTACTGATGGCCGTAGCTTCTTCTTTTCCTGTTCCGGCATCATAGAAGTGGATCAGCGATGAAACAGGCTGTTTGTTTTCGTCCGTAACAAAACCTTTGACATTGATCACCATTTCGGGCCTCATGGAAGGGGGCATAATAAATTCGTAAATATCATTGCCTCCGAGGCCGTCAGGCCTGTCGCTGCGAACGAGGTAAGCCTTCACCCCGGATGAGGGGATCGACAAGAAAAGGTCGTTGTCGAGGGTATTGACATATTTGCCCAGGTTTACCGGCTCAGTCCATTCCGTCCAGGAATCGCCTATTCTTTTTGACATGAATATATCCTTTCCCCCAAAACCAAAGTGTCCGTTACTGAAAAAATAAAGCGTTTTACCGTCAGCAGCGAGGAGAGGCCATCCTTCGAATTTATTTGTGTTAATGGTAGACCCCAGGTTCAGGGGTTTTGTCCATCCGTCATCAGTGAGTTGCGTGACATAAATATCGCCACCGCCTCCCTGTCCGCCTGATGCATTGGAAATAAACAGAAGCGTTTTTCCATCAGAAGCCAGGCTGGCCTGTGATTCCCAGCCGGATGAATTAATGGTTCCCCCCAGGTTGCAGGGTTGTGTCCAGCCTATGTCCGTTTTAACGGAATAAAAAAGGTCGCCACCACCAAAAGTACCGGTGTAGTTTCCATATAAAATGGCCACATTGCCATCTCCCGACATGGACATGATACATTCGTGGGAATTTGTATTCAGGTCAGTGCCTATATTGGTCACTGTTCCCCAGTTTCCATCAGCCTGTTTGTTGCAGTACCAGATATCTTCACCGCCATATCCGGCTTCCCGGTCGGCACCAGTGAAATAAAGTGTAGCCCG
>CAZVAY010000085.1:0-9410 GCA_964625265.1 uncultured Sphingobacteriales bacterium
AGGCGGAGGCTTTCGGAAACGTCGACGTTGTCCCCGATCATAAAAGGGGGGAAAAACAGGTTTGCGGGCGCTTATTCGGGGATTTCAGCTATAAAAACAAAAGACAATATCCTGATCCATGATGCTGCCAGGCCTTGTGTTAGTCCCGGGCTTATCCAACGGATTGCCCGCCACCTTCGCTTTTATGATGCTGTCGTACCAGCCTTAACACCTACTGATACTATATACCAGCTAAGTGATACCGAAGTGTTAAACATTGACCGGGGCCAACTGCTTCAGGTGCAGACGCCACAGGGTTTTAAGCCGGACCTTATACGAAAAGCTTATGAATTGGCCAGTAAGGATGGTAAAAGTGATTTTACTGATGACCTGTCAGTTGTGCTTCATTATCTAAAGCCTAAGCTTAAATGGATAGAGGGTGAGAGGGATAATATCAAGGTGACGGTTAAGGAGGACCTGGGGCTGGTGAAATACATTTTATCGAAGCAGTGAACTTTTCTTCCTCACTTCTTTTTTACCTTTGATTTTTCAAAGCATTATCTGACGTAATAATCCTGCCTATGTACAGTTACAAATCAAAATATTTAATTCTCAGGCGCTTTAATTTGTTACCTGAGCGGATTTATCTTATTGTAACTGTATCATTTTTATTAATTTTTTCAACCCCAAAATTACTGGCTCAAAAAAATGCATTTGATGTCATAAATTACAATATCCACCTCGATATCAGCGATTTATCAAAAAAAGAATTTTTTGCCGCCACAGAAGTTACTTTTCAAGCCCAGTCAACGATAACTTCCCTACAGCTTTCGCTTAAGGGTTTGACCGTGGATTCGATCCTATTCCGCAACCAGCCAGTAAGCTTCTCGTTAATAAATGAATTATTGGATATCGTATTCGGGCAATCTGTTCCAAACGGTACAAAGGATTCAGTCTTGATCTACTACCATGGTAAACCGGGTAAAGATCCTTCCTGGGGTGGGTTTTATTTCTCATCAACCGACCAGGGCTATGCCTTTAACATGGGTGTAGGTTTTACTGATTATCCACACAACTACGGAAGAATCTGGTTTCCGTGTGTAGACAATTTTACAGACAAAGCAACCTATACCTACGAAATTGTTACCGCCAAAAATAAAGCTGCCCTGTGTTCAGGGGTATTTGTTGATTCTTTTGAATCGAATGGCAAACGCTACTGGCACTACCGTATGGGCCAACCCATCCCTACCTACCTGGCTTCCGTTGCAGTTGGCCATTATGCCTTACTGGATTACCCGGTGTTGGGCATACCCGGCATCCAAACACTTTCAGGTGTACTACCTGCTGATACTGTTAAGTTCAAAAACTCCTTCCGTCATTTGGGTAGTTGTTTCGATATTTTCAGCAAATGGTATTACCCGTTCCAGTTTCCCCGCGTTGGTTTTGTGGTTGTGCCCTTCAGTTCGGGTGCCATGGAGCATGCCTCCAACATTGCCTATCCGAAATATGCCGTTAACGGCAACCTTTCTTACGAATACCTGATGGCCCATGAGTTCTCCCATCACTGGTTCGGCAACCTGGTAACCTGTGCGACTGATTCGGATATGTGGCTAAACGAAGGCTGGGCGGTGTATTCGGAACATCTGTTTGCCGAAAAAATGTATGGACAAAGGGCCTACCTGGAAGCCGTCAGGAAAAACCACATGAATGTGTTGCGTTTCAGCCATGTCCGTGACGGTGCAGTGTATCCCGTTTCTCCGGTTCCGCCTGAGGTGACCTATGGCTCTACAGTGTACGACAAAGGTGCTGATGTAGTCCATGCACTGAGGGGTTACCTGGGTGATTCCTTGTTTTTCGGTGCTATTTATCAATACCTTGATTCTATGAAATGGGAAAATGCCAGTTCGTACGATTTGAAAAACATTTTTTCGGAATATGCACAAACTCCGCTCGACAATTTTTTCGATGACTGGGTGTTTAGAAAAGGATTTCCCCATTTTTATATCAGCAAACAGGAAAAGCAGGCTGGCCAGGTTTACCGCTTGACGGTGGCTAATAACCCGCGTTTCAACAACGAAACCTACAGGGGTGTACCACTTGAAATCAGGTTCTATGACATGGAACTGGCTGATTCGCTTACCCTCAGAATGGTTTTTCATGGTGAAGAGAAAACCGTTGAGGTTGCCTTACCCTTTGCTCCCGCTCTGGTTTTGATTGACCCTGACTCAAAAATCCCGGATGCCAGGACCTGGGATATCAGGGATATCAGTTCGCCCGGCAGTTATCATTTTGAGAATGGTTTGATGGACGTTGAAGTAAAGGCTGCCCAGGAAAAAATCCGGCTTGTGATCATTCACCACTGGAACGGGCCAGGGTTCCGGTTGAGTACCGGATACAGATTGTCTGATTACCGGTATTGGACAGTCAGGGGCAATATACAGACGGGATTTGATGCCTCTGCCACTATCGAATATGATGGGACAACCCCATCAATTCCCTCGGGCGGATACCTGGACCATACGCTACAGATAGATAATGAAGACAGCCTTGTACTGATGTACAGGCCCAACCCTCAAACAGCCTGGACTGTCTGTCATGATATTGATTTGTCAACCGGTTACAAATACAACAAAAAGGGCAGTATTACCATCAACCACCTTAAGACTGGTGATTACTGTCTCGCTATGAGGGACTATGCCCAGGGCAACAGTTTTCTGGAATCCAAAAAACTATTAAAAATTTTCCCAAACCCCTCCAATGGTGATATTCAGGTCAAGTTTAACGGCAGCCACCCCCTTACCTATGCCAGCCTGGTCGATACAAACGGCAAAACCTTATGGACCCGGTATTTTCAGGCTACCTACACTTATACCATTAGCCATGATCAATTACCGGCAGGTACTGCATTCTTGATAACGGGTGATAAAAACCTCCGTTATGTTAGCCAAATCGTCAACAATACTACCGATAGATGAAGAAAATCCTGGTCATACAAACTGCCTATATAGGCGATGTCATCCTCATGACGGGATTGGTCGAATCACTTGCAGCGGCAAAAGACAATGTTGAAATTGACGTTTTGGTCAGGTTAGGCAACGAAGAACTGCTAAAGGGAAACCCCCATATCCACGAGGTTTTTACCTGGGATAAAAAAAAGGCTAAAGCCGGGAATTTTTTTAAAACACTTAAAACAATAAGAAAATTCAGGTACGACCTGATACTGAATTTGCACCGGTTTTTGTCATCCGGGTTATTTACTTTATTTGCCCATGCCGGAGAAAAAAGGGGGTTTTCAAAAAATCCGCTTTCAATCTTTTATTCACGGGCATTTCCACACAACACGGATACTTTTGCCGAAATACATGAAATTGAACGGAACTTCAGCCTTGTTAGCGACCTGCAGGGATTAGAGCTTAACAATCCCCGTTTATTTGTTACTGAAGCTATAGAAAAGCTTGTCTCTCCTCTTATCAACGATCCCTTCATTTGCATTGCCCCGGGCAGCGTATGGCCTACCAAGCAACTTCCCGCTGAAAAATGGGTCGGATTTCTCCGGCAGTTGGATAAAAAATACCGTGTTTATTTACTGGGGGCGAAGGAGGATGCTGCATTATGCGACCAGATCATTCTGGAATCGGGCAACAACCAGGGTCAAAACCTGGCTGGCAAGTTATCCCTGCAAGCATCGGCTGCCCTGATGCAAAAAGCAGTCATGAATTTTGTCCTTGACTCAGCACCACTTCACCTGGCTTCAGCCATGAACGCCCCTGTGGCTGCTGTATTTTGCTCCACCACCACAGGTTTTGGGTTTGGCCCTCTGTCCGACAGTCAGGCTATTATCGAGGTACAAAAGATTCTGGCTTGCCGACCCTGTGGTATCCACGGCAAAGAAAGCTGTCCGGAAAAACATTTTAATTGCGGGAACAACATTTCTGTCCGTCAATTACTTGACAGTATCAATAACAGTTAAAGCGCTATCTCCCATTTTTGCTGACCTTCCGGTTCATGTCACCCATGATATGGAACTGGCTTATTCATCATCCCGGGGAAAACAAAGGAGATACAACGCTTAGCACAGAGCATTTGTCAGCAGAGGTGGATCTATTTAAAAATCATTATTTTATTAGGAAATTTATCTGATCACGTTGGCAAAACTGGCCACAGGAATTTCCACTTCTGACCCGGGCATTACAATGATAATAGAAAGTATGTCTCTTTTAAATTGACCAAAAAATGGTAAATTGCACCGTAATTTCAGGTTTAATAAGGAACATGGATTAGCTTTTCACCAGGAATAAACTCTTAAGTATGACAGGAAAACCGACAATTGCCAATATAGACCAGATAGCCATTAATATTAAATCATTCAGGATCATTCAGCAAATCCTTCATGAAAGCCCTTACCTGGCAGAGATCATGCAGGCTGCCCGGACAGCTGAAGAAGCCCTGTTGGAAATACAGAGCTGGATCTCTGATTATTTTGAGTCGAACCCTGTTGCCCATAAATATTATAATGGTGAACTGACAGGATCTGAAGCACTCAGGCAACTGAGCTGGCAGGATTTTGCAGCTATTCGGTTAATGGATTATGTAAAACATGCCGGACGTGTATTTGAAGACGCTAACCTGAAACATTACAAAGTCACTGTGAATGAACCTATCAAAGTGTTGTGGCTTGCCATTAAAAAAGGCACCGGGGGAGGCAGACCGGATTTTTTCATGGATATGCTGCACTTATTCAGGCAATTTAACAGCAATACTCCACAAAAGGCCGCAACAACACCCGAGAGCATAAAGGAATGGATGAACCGTCATCCGTCAGGGCTGGACCCACAGATGATCCGGATCAGGCAGCACAATAAGGAAAGGATCATTAATATTTTTATTCAGAAAATAGATGCCGGGGAAATTTCCGACCCCAAATTCACTTATGACAAGAATCTGACCCTGATTGAAAAATACGCTGTCGTGTCAGAATGGTGGAACAACCCCTTATTTCATCTAAGATTTGCTATCAGGACCCCCGAATTGTTAAATGAAATGCTGGAATATTCCATGCAACCGGAACAAATGAAAATACTGAAAAATGCAGAGAAAAAAGGTATCCCTATTTTTGTCAATCCCTATTACTTATCCTTGTTAAACACCCGGATCCATGGTTTTGCAGCTGAATCTGACAGGACAATCCGGGATTATATCCTGGTCAACAAGGCCCTGGTAGAAGAGTTCGGCCATATCGTTGCGTGGGAAAAAGAAGATACCATTAAACCAGGGGAACCTAATCCGGCAGGTTATGTTTTACCGAACATCTATAATGTGCACAGACGGTATCCCGAAGTAGCTATTTTAATCCCGGATACCGTTGGCCGGGCTTGCGGTGGGTTATGTGTTTCGTGTCAGCGTATGTTTGATTTTCAACGGGGCCATTTCAATTTTGACCTCGAGAAATTAGCCCCAAGAAAAACCTGGTGGGAAAAACTCGACCAGGATCTGATGCCCTATTTCGAAAAGGATGATGAGCTCAGGGATATTTTAATAACAGGTGGGGACGCCCTGATGAGTAAAGATTCAAGCCTGAAAAAAATCCTTGATGCCATCTATAAAATGGCATTGAAAAAGAAAGAGGCGAACAAGGGAAATACGATAAAGAAACAGGAATTTGTCAGGATAAGGATCGGTACCCGATTGCCCGTATATCTACCACAACGCATTACCCCGGAGTTGGTCCGGTTACTGAAAGATTTTAAAACAAAGGCTGAAAAAATTGGATTTAAACAATTTTTCATCCAAACCCACTTTGTTTCTGCCATTGAGATTACGCCAGAATCGCGAAAAGCCATTGAAATGTTGCTGTCAGCCGGTTGGGTTATTATCAATCAACTTGTGTTTACCGCTGCTGCATCAAGACGGGGACATTCAGCTAAACTCAGACAGGCGCTCAACAGGATTGGGGTACTTCCCTACTATTCTTTTACTGTGAAGGGTTTCCTTGAAAATAGCTACAATTTCGCACCCAATGCGCGAAGCGTACAGGAAATGATGGAGGAAAAAGCTATTGGTGTAATTCCTGGCACTTATACCCACCGTATACGGGAGTTGATCGGTTCCGAAAATATTAAAGAAAAACTGAACAGGCTCAGGAAGGATATGAATGTCCCGTTTCTTGCACTCGACAGGAATATCATGAACCTCCCTGGTGTTGGAAAAAGTATGACTTTCCGTACAATCGGTATTACACGTTATGGAAAAAGAATTCTGGAATTTGACTATGACAGGACCAGAAATCACAGTCAGGTCATAGAGCAGTTGGGCAAAGTAGTGATCATTGAATCAAAATCAATCTACCAGTATCTGGAGCAAATGGAAGAATTGGGCGAAGATATTGCCGAATATGAAGGGCTATATGGTTATTCCTTGTCTGAAACAGAAGACCGCCACCCCATATTTGAATACCCTAAATAATTATATATTTGTTCGTCTATGCCCCGAATCAAATATATCAATCCCGATGTAAATTTAAACCTGAATGTCAGGAATCTGGAGGTATCTGCAACACTGGCAATCAATGAGAGGGTCAGGGAATTTGAAAAAAGGGATCACAACATCACCTGGTCTTTGGAGCCCTTTACATGAAGAAACAGGGATAGCCATGCTTCCAGGTTCGGATTTTGGCATTGATCAGAATATCCTGGTATCGCAGATTTCCTATGTGGATTTTGACGATAAAACGGCACTGGATGCTGTCAGGCTTGATTTGAAATAAGACCTGCCGGGGCATGGTTTTATCAGTGCTAAGTGCCCGAATATCAAAACAGGTTTCGAAAGGCTGGAAAACTGGATCTCGGAATTATAGCCACCCCAAATACATTATATAAACATTCTATTCCCAAAGTGCTGCAAATAGCAGGAATGACATATTTTTGTACCCGAAATGAAAAAGATCAGGAATTTTTGCATCATTGCCCATATTGACCATGGCAAAAGCACCCTTGCCGACAGGTTGCTACAACTAACCCATACGGTTTCTGAAAGAGACCTGAAAGAACAGGTCCTGGACGACATGGACCTGGAAAGGGAACGCGGTATCACCATCAAATCGCATGCGATACAAATGAAATACAACTATAAGGGGCAGGAATACATCCTGAACCTGATAGATACGCCCGGCCATGTGGATTTTTCCTACGAAGTTTCACGTGCCATCAAAGCCTGTGAAGGAGCCTTGCTGGTCATTGATGCCACCCAGGGTATCGAAGCCCAGACTATCTCCAATCTTTTTCTTGCTGTTGAACACGACCTGACCATCATTCCGGTCCTGAATAAAATAGACCTGCCCGGGGCGATGATCGAAGAAGTCAGGGACCAGGTCATTGAACTCATTGGATGTGAAGAGGATGATATTATTCTCGCCAGTGCCAAAACCGGGGATGGCGTTGAATATATCCTCGAACAAATTGTAGAAAAAATCCCCCCTCCTGATGGCAATACCGAAGCGCCCCTTCAGGCACTGATCTTCGATTCGGTCTATAATCCCTACAGGGGGGTAATTGTCTATTTCAGGGTATTTAATGGCGTAATTCATAAAAATGAACATGTTAAATTTATCAATACCGGAAAAGAATATTTTGCTGACGACATTGGCGTACTAAAACTGGCCCTCCAATCGGAGCCTGTTGTAAAAGCCGGAAATGTAGGTTATCTGATATCAGGAATAAAAACTGCCCGCGAGGTGAAGGTCGGGGACACTATTACCCATGTAAAAAACGGCTGCACGAATGCCATAAAAGGATATGAAGATGTAAAGCCAATGGTTTTTGCCGGCATATACCCTGTTGTCAACGAAGACTTCGAAGAACTCAGGGACTGCATGGAAAAACTCCAGCTCAATGATGCATCCCTTGTGTACGAACCTGAAACTTCGGCTGCATTGGGATACGGCTTCCGTTGCGGGTTCCTCGGCATGTTACACATGGAGATCATCCAGGAAAGGCTGGAACGGGAATTTGACATGAGTGTTATTACGACCGTCCCCAATGTATCTATTAATGTAGACCTGAAAAAAGGGGGAAAGTTAGTAATTACCAACCCTTCTGAACTTCCTGACCCTTCGAAAATTGCCTGGATTGAAGAACCGTTCATCCTGGCCCAGATCATTACTAAGACAGAATTTGTAGGTGGCATTATAAAACTCTGTATGACAAAAAGAGGTAAAATGACCAACCAGGTATATTTATCCCAAAGCCGGGTAGAACTCAGTTTTGAGATGCCACTGGCAGAGATCATTTTTGACTTTTATGATAAACTGAAAAGCATTTCCCGCGGATATGCCTCGTTGGATTATCATCATATTGATCCACAACGCTCCGACCTGGTAAAACTGGACATCCTGCTTAACGGTGATTCGGTGGATGCACTTTCAGCCCTGATCCACAGGGATAAGGCGTATGACTACGGCAAGAAAATCTGTTTTAAACTCCGTAAACTCATCCCACGCCAGCAATATGAAATAGCCATTCAGGCTGCCATTGGTGCTAAAATCATCTCAAGGGAAACCTTAAAGCCGGTACGAAAGGATGTTACAGCAAAGTGCTACGGAGGGGACATTACCCGTAAACGCAAACTGCTGGAAAAACAAAAGAAAGGAAAGAAGCGAATGAAACAAGTAGGAAATGTGGAGGTACCTCAATCCGCTTTTATGGCAGTGCTGAAAATTGATGAAGACAATTAGCAACACTCCTGCCCTTTTTCCCCCTCGTTATTAGTCTACCCAATCGCAGTACAATTTAATTATAGGCGAAAACATTGCCTTTTAGCATTCTTTAATGTGGAAAATGTAGTTGAGAAATTGATATTTGGTAAAATAAAAAAAAATTAATTTTCTTTATAAAACCAACAGTTTTTAGGCAATCCTTAAATTATAATTTATTGATAACCTATGTGCTTATTTCAAAGAAAAAAAAATATGTTACGCAAAGAACAATAAAAAAAGGAAATCTGATAAAAAATAATTATGACTAAAAGCCCTGTTTGCTTGCTGGTATTGCTGTTTTTTCTAAATTTGCGCAAAAGAAACCTAATAAGAAGCAGCAATGGATATTTTTGAAAAGATAGTAGCGAATAAGGGACCTATCGGTATGTATGCCGATTTTGCACATGGATATTTCACATTTCCATATCTGGAGGGGGAAATTGGGCCGAGGATGAAGTTCAGGGGCAAGGAAAAAATTGTCTGGAGCCTGAACAATTACCTGGGTATCGCCAACCACCCCGAGGTTCGTAAAGCCGATGCAGAAGGTGCTGCCAGATTTGGTTTAGGGGCACCCATGGGAGCACGGATGATGTCGGGAGAAACTCCATGGCACATAGAACTTGAAAACAAGCTGGCAGAATTTGTTGGGAAGAAACATGGTTTTCTACTTAATTATGGTTAC
>CAZVAY010000086.1:0-9349 GCA_964625265.1 uncultured Sphingobacteriales bacterium
ACCCCAAATATTTGTTTTATGATGAGCCCAACTCAGGCCTCGATCCTAAAACATCACGCGTTATCGATGAGCTGATCAAAGAGATCACACAGGAATTCGGTACCACTACCCTTGTAAACTCACATGATATGGCTTCGGTTTTTGACGTTGCCGACCGGGTGTTTTTTATTTATGAAGGTAAAAAATGGTGGGAAGGGAAACCCGGTGAGATTACTACATCAGGCAACCAGGAACTGCTTCAGATGATAGAAGCATCGGGACAGGAAGGCAGATTTCATTTGCCATCAAAGATCAATTAATTACCCGTGTCGAATTTTACCCTGTATATATTTCCGTTGCCATTTAAAATGCTGTTTGCCAGGGAATCGAGGCAGGCTGCAGAATTAATGGTATTGGGAGAACCATCCATTCTTTCGCTGGTAAAGTACAGGATTTTATTCCTGGCGTCATAGAAAGGGCAAAAATCAAGTTTATCTGAGTTAATATCATTCTTAAAATGTATTGCCGGACTCCATGATCCGGATGCATTTTTTTGGCTGTAATAAAGGTCACCGCCACCAAGGCCATCCTTTCTGCCAAAGGAAGAAAATATTATCAATGATTCATCGGGGGATACAAAAGCGTTGAATTCCCAAGTTTCGGAATTGACATTTGAATCAAGTGGCACAGGTTGTTGGTACTGACCGTTTACAAACCTGCTGAGCCAGATATCTTCATTTCCAAATCCTCCCGGTTTGCTTGCAGTAAAATACAAATTTCCGTTACCGCTGACTGAAGGATAAAACTCATTACCGGATGTGTTGATCTGGCTGTCAAGAGGACTGGGGCCGGACCAGCCTTTGCCTGTTTTGTCACAAACCCAGATGTTATAATCACCCTGGCCGGAATGACCGGGCATAGGCCTGTCCGAGGCAAAGTAGAGTTTGTTGCCATCCGGTGAAATGAAGGGTTCAATATCTTTGAACTTTCCTGAAAAGGGAAGAACTTTGGGCATTTCCCAAAGGCCGTTTTTCTTTTCCATCCTCATGAGGGTCATATAGTTTTGATGGTGGTCGCCACGGGTAAACAGGAGCTCGTCCCCCGAAGGTGAGATAGCAATATCCCTTTCGTAAAGAGCTGTCGATATAATGCCACGGCTTACTATTTCGACAGAATCAGCAGTATAATCCAGAGTAAATGAGGTTGTTGTTGATTCCTGGTTTTTGCAGGAAGACATCATTATCCCGGCAATAGCCATTGTTAATAATACTTGACATTTAACAGTCGTCATAGCGGACATTTAACAGGTCATATTCCGTAAAGGTATAAAAAAACCAGGAAAGAAAATCCTTCCTGGTTTATGAGATATGAATAGGTGATGTATTAGTCCAGTTTTGGGCCGAATGCGACCAGACGTTTACCTTCTTCGTTATCAGTAAAGTTAACGAAGTTGTCAACGAACTTTTTAGCCAGCATTTTAGCTTGTGAATCATATTCATCAGGATTGGCCCAGGAGGTTCTTGGATTCAGCACCTGAGGGTCAACACCATTGACTGCAGTCGGGATATTCAGGCCAAAAACAGGAAGCTGGACATATTCGGCATTGTCGAGAGAACCATCAAGGATAGCGGTGATGATATTTCTTGTAGCGGTGATATCAATCCTGTGTCCAACACCATAAGCTCCACCAATCCAGCCGGTATTAACCAGGTATGCTGTCGAGCCGTGGGCATCCATTTTCCGTATCAGTTCCTGTGCGTATTTGGTTGGGTGAAGCAACAGGAATGCTGCGCCAAAAGCTGATGAAAAAGTAGGTTGTGGTTCCTTAATGCCTCTTTCCGTCCCGGCCAGTTTAGCGGTATAGCCACTAAGGAAATAATACATGGTTTGCTCACGGGTAAGTTTGGCAACGGGTGGGATAACACCAAATGCATCGGCTGTAAGGAAAATCACTTTTTTGGGATGTCCGCCTTTCGACACAGGTTTGACAATATTGTCGATATGGTAAATAGGATAGGAAACACGGGTGTTTTCTGTTTTTGAACCATCATCAAAATCAAGTTTCCCTGTATTTTCATCATAAACCACATTTTCGAGCAGTGCATCCCGTTTAATAGCATTGTAAATATCCGGTTCTTTTTCCTTGCTCAGGTTAATGCATTTGGCATAGCAGCCTCCTTCAAAGTTGAATATACCTTCGTCATCCCATCCATGCTCGTCATCTCCAATAAGAAAACGTTTTGGGTCGGCAGAGAGCGTGGTTTTACCGGTACCGGATAATCCGAAAAAGATGGCAGTATCACCTTCTTTGCCCATATTGGCAGAGCAGTGCATAGCTGCAATGCCGCGTAAAGGCAGGTAATAATTCATGACGGAGAAAAATCCTTTTTTGATTTCACCACCATACCAGGTTCCTCCAACAACAGCCAGTTTTTCTTTCAGGTGAAATGCCACATATACTTCTGAGTTCAACTTGTGTTCCTGCCAGTCTTTATCAACAGTTTTACAGGCGTTGAACATGATAAAATCAGGTGTAAAGTTTTCAAGTTCCTCTTCCGTTGGCCGGATAAACATATTTTTGACAAAATGTGCCATCCAGGCAACTTCGGTGATCACCCTGACTTTGATCCGGGTATTTTCGTTCGAGCCGCAAAAGGCATCGGCTACATACAGGTTTTTCCCTTCAAACTCGTTGATGCTGTTTTGTTTCAGGCCTTCCCATACTTCCTGCGGTATCGGTTTGTTGTCAGAGCCTTTCCGGTTGGGCCCTGCCCACCAGATATTGTCTTTAGAATCGTCATCAACGACAATGAATTTATCCTTGGGTGAACGACCGGTAAAAATTCCTGTGTCAACCGCCACAGTTCCGGTATTGGTAACAAAACCCTTTTCAAATCCTTCGAGGCCGGGTTTTGTTTCATGCCTGAATATTTCATCATAGGAAAGGTTGTAATAAATTTCAGATACGTTGTTAATGCCATAGGAAGCGAGATCGTTCCTGATTTTTTCAATGTTTCTTGTCATGATATTTAAATTTGTTCATTTACCCGCGCAAAAGTACAAAATATTCACAAGGAATTATTTTGACAAAATTGTTTGAAAGCAGAGTTTATTTTGATATTATAATATGTTTTAAAAAGTTCAAATATCAGTAAATCAAAAATATTTATCGGTGAAGAAAATAAATTTCGCGATAGGCGGTATAAATTTTTTCGGCCATTACTTTCTTTGTAAAATGTTTAATTGTTTCAGCAGCATTTTCTCTTAATTTATCACAAAGTGCCTTCTCATTCAACAACAGCGAAGTTTGGCTGGCCAGGGTGGCCGAATCGGATACATGAGCCATCAGGCCGTTTTCATTATTTTTTACAATTTCAGGAATGCCTCCTGCATTGGTGGTAACAACCGGTATTCCACAGGCAAATGCATCCAGTACTGATGTACCGAGCCCTTCTGTTTTTGAAGTAAAAAGGAACACATCAAACTCCGGCATAACATCAGGAATGTCTTTTCTGAACCCGGTAAGGATAATCCGTTTTTCCAGATTTTTTTCCCGAATGTATTGCTCCAGCGCTTCCCGCTCCATGCCTTCACCTATGATAAAAAAGTAGATATCGTCATAAGTACGCAATAGTATTTCTGCTGTATCAACAAAGGTGTAAAGGTCCTTGTGGTCGGCAAGGGCGGAAGTGTTGCCAATAATTCTGGCTTTTTCGGGAAGCCTGAATTCCTTGTGAAGTATGCCGGTATTCCTTTTACCGGTAAACCTATCAGGGTCAATGCCGGAATAGATTACCTGGACCTTTGCATTTCCGGTTATTGCCGGTTCCAGTATTTCTTTGATCTTGCCTGAAACACAGAAGTATCGTTTAATGCAGTCAACATTGTATTTCTTTTTTGAAAACCGGTTGTCTTTAACCGGAAAATCAACCCTGCGGTGTACGACTATCGGAATATGTAACCTTTTCAGGCAGGCCATTGCGGCCAGGGTATGTGCTGCCGAATCGTGAACATGGATAATATTGATATTGTGTTGTTCGCAGATATCCATCAGCAAATGACGGTTTTTCAGGTTGGCAAGCAGGCCTTTTTTGAAACTGTAATAGGGTAACCCATTGGCTTCGCAATAGGTTTCCATGGCATTGCCTTCGGAGCAAAGAACCCATTGCAGGCAATTTTTATGTTGTAGTTCATGGTATAAATAGGTAGCCTGTTGTTCGCCCCCGCGCCAATCTTTGTGAAAGGAAATGTGCAATATCTTTATTTTCTCGCCCAGTTCTTTTTCGTTAATATTGTTTGTGAAATAATCCGAACAGCAAAACTAAGCTATTTTGAAAAAGAAGTCTATCCCTGCAGGTTTTATCAGGCGGATGAATAATCAGCTTGGGGATGAATTTGAGGATCTATTAAAAGCACTGGAAAGTGAGCCGGTGTTGTCCCTTAGGATTAATCCTTTAAAGGACAAGGGGCAATTTGCTGCTAATGAAAAAATTCCCTGGTGTGGTTCCGGGCGCTATCTGGATCAGAGGCCTGAATTTGTTTTTGACCCTTTCATTCACGCGGGAGGGTATTATGTGCAGGAAGCATCTTCCATGCTGTTTACACAGGCGATAGATTTTCAACGTGACAAGAGGATACTCGACCTCTGTGCTTCACCGGGCGGAAAAAGCAGCCTGGTACTATCGAACCTCGCTCAGGATGGTATTTTATTCAGTAATGAACTGGTCAGAAAAAGGGCTGCCATCTTATATGAAAACCTGGTAAAATGGGGTTACGGAAACTCAATCGTTACCACTGCACGGGTGGCTGACTATAATGATTTCGAGGGATATTTTGATGTGGTCCTGGTAGATGCCCCATGCTCAGGGGAAGGCATGTTTCGGAAAAGTGCCACGGCAATTTCGGAATGGAACGAAAGCAGGCCTTTTAAATGCAGTATTGAACAAAAAAACATCCTGGATAAAGCCATTCACCTGGTCAGGCCGGGAGGCAAACTCATCTATTCAACCTGTACTTTTTCCAAAGAAGAAAATGAACAGATTGTTCAATGGTTTTATGCGAAGTTCAGCCCTTTGCTGGAACCCGGAAGTATGCCTTTAAACCCGGACTGGAAAGTCAGGAAAGAAGAAATCCAACATACCGATGGGACAAAGCACGAAATCTACAAATGCCTTCCCCACTTGTTCAGGGGTGAAGGGTTGTTTGTTGCAGTATTTCAAAAGAAAAACGGACAACAAAGAGCAGGTCGTAAAAAGCAGCATTTTCAGGCTGTTTTAAAGAAACTGTCATCTACTGAAAAAGAACTGGCTTTGCAGTTTTGTGAACTGCCTGAATTTTGGTGCCTCCGGAAAAAGGATAATCATATCCTGCTACTGCCGGAGAAATATGAACCGGAAGTCAACCGTGCCTATAACAAGTTGAATGTTTTAAAGGCGGGAGTAAAAGTAGGTACCCTCAACCTGAAGTCCGGGGAACTGATTCCTTCCCACGAACTGGCTGTGAGCCCTTTTTTGTCAAAACAGGTTATATCGTATGAACTTGCCAGGGAAGACGCAATCCGGTATCTGCAAAAAGAAAATCCACGGTTTGAAACAAAGGAAACCGGCTGGGCGGTTGTATCATTTATGGGTTTAACCCTGGGTTGGATTAAAATATTACCCGGAAGGATCAACAACTTTTATCCGAAAGAATGGAAAATCAGGAAACAGGGTTTAGGCGGGTAAAACCGAAATAGCATGCGTTATCCTTTTCAGTGTTTCTTCTTTTCCTATCATCTCCATGATAGTAAACAGGTGAATGCCCCTGGAAGAGCCCACAATACAAAGCCTCAGCGGGTTGAGCACTGCACCAAAACCAAGTTCATTCTTTTCGATAAATGATTTTACTTTTTCTTCGAGAACAGCTTCAGTAAAATCATCACAAGCTTGCAGAATTTCAGCCACTTTTGAAATATATCCGGGCGTGTTTTCTTTCCACCGTTTCCTGACCACTTTTTCATCATAGTTTTCAGGGGCCCTGAAAAAATATTCCGATTGTTCAACAATATCATCCCTCAGGTGAATGCGGTCTTTGACAAGAGGAATGATCTGGCCCAGCTTTTCAGGTTCAGCGTTTATTCCCTTGCTATTCAGTACCGGGACAAACCATTCTGTTAATATATTATTGTCTGCTTGCTGAATGCACTGATGATTGTACCATTTGGCTTTGTCGGGGTTGAACCTGGCACCGGATCTCCCTACCTGTTCAAGAGAAAAATCATGGATCAGTTCTTCAAGGCTATAAATTTCCTTTTCCGTACCGGGGTTCCACCCCAGAAAGGCCAAAATGTTGTTGACTGCTTCGGGGAGATAACCCTGTTCGCGGTACCCGGGAAATGTATCACCGCTTTCGGGATCCTGCCAGTTGAGAGGAAATACCGGAAAACCGCCTTTATCACCATCGCGTTTGCTAAGCTTGCCTTTGCCCTGTGGTTTCAAAATGAGGGGCAGGTGGGCAAAAGCCGGCATTTGGTTTTCCCAGCCCAGAAAACGATACAATAACACATGAAGCGGAGTTGAAGGGATCCATTCTTCCCCGCGGATAACATGGGAAATTTTCATCAGGTGGTCGTCAACCACGTTGGCCAGATGATAGGTGGGTAGCCCATCCGACTTAAAGATAACTTTATCGTCAATTTCAGAGGAGTGGATTTGGATATTCCCCCTGATCAGGTCATTCAATATAATAGTTTCGTTGTCAGGGATTTTAATCCTGATCACGTATTGGCCGTTTTCAACAAGCTTTTTTGATTCTTCCGCTGACAAGGTAAGCGAATTACGCATGTCGGCCCGGGTAGAAGCATCGTACTTAAAAACACTGCCGTTTTTTTCTTTCTTTTCCCGCGCATTATTCAATTCTTCAGTCGTATCAAAGGCATAATATGCATGGCCCTGGCCGACCAACTGCTGCGCATAACCCAAATAAAGATCTTTTCGTTCCGATTGCCTGTATGGGCCAAAAGGTCCTCCCTGTTCAGGGTTCTCATCAGTTTCGAGCCCCAGCCATTTCAGGGAATCAAGAATATATTGCACGGCACCCGGAACAAAACGTGCCTGATCTGTATCTTCAATCCGGAGAATGAATTTTCCGTTGTTTTTCCGGGCAAACAAAAAGTTATAGAGAGCTGTGCGGACACCACCGATATGCAGTGGCCCGGTGGGGCTGGGTGCAAAACGTACACGTATTTCTGTCATCGAATTAATAATTTCAAAAGCAAAATTAGGTTTTTAACCTGATTAATTTATTTCTATGAATTTATCACGCAAATGGTTGACAAAATAATTTAAATTCAATTATTCATCGGGTCTGCTGACTCCAATAGCCCTATCAGGCTATTAATATTCCCTGTTGATTTACTCCCTGCACCTGATCACACAGGAATTGCAATGGGTAAGTTCACCCCTCAACCTTTTGAGGATCAGGTAGGAGATGCGGTCGCGAAGGGCGGGTACCTGGAGTTTTCTTACAATTTCAGCGGCAAAGGCGTTCATCAGCATCAACCTGGCCTCACGGGGATTGATACCTCGTGAGACAAGGTAAAAATGCTCATCATCGTTGAGGTAACCAACTGTAGCACCATGGCTGCACTTAACATCATCGGCATAGATTTCAAGCTGAGGCAGTGTATTCATCATAGCCGTATCGGTTAGCAACAGGTTGTTGTTTTTTTGGTAGGAGTTGGTCCGCTGGGCATCTTTATCAACCAGGATCAGCCCCTTGAATACACCATGGGCTTCTTCGTCCAGGATTCCTTTAAACAACTCATTGCTTTCACAGTCGGGTACCCGGTGATGGATGAAAGTGTTGTTGTCTACATGCTGTTTTCTATCAACCAGAAAACAACCGAATAAATTGGCGACAGAATGGGGTTCCTGCAATTCAACATACTGGTTGTTACGGAGAAATCCCCCGTTGAGGGTGATGGTATTGGAAGTAAATTCACTCCCTTCTTTCTGATGAACATAGATGGATGATACCTGAACTGCCTGGGAGTTTTGATTTTGCACCCTGACTAATTCCACCCGGGCATTTTCGCCAATGCTGATTTCGGTCACCGAAGTGGCAAAACTCTGATCGGACGACAAGGTATGGTCGCACAACACGATGCGTGCATGGCTGTTTTTCTCTACAACAATTAAGTTGCGCATGTGGACAAAGGGTGTCAGAAAACGGTGATCTGTTTCCAGTACAAGGTTGACCACCTGAATAGGTTTATCGGCCTGCGAATTTTGTGGGAACCAGGCAAAGATGCCATCCTGGGCAAAAGCCGTATTAAGAGCTGTAAAAGCATCCTGATCAGTTGGGGCAATTTTTCCGTAATGGGGCAACACAAGTTCGGGATATAACTCGGTGGCTTCTTTCAGGCTGCCGGTTTTAATGCCGCCATCCAGGGTTTGTATGAGCGGTAATGACCTTGGAAACCAGCCATCGACCAACGCCAGATCATAAGTGTCGAGTTCGGTAATGTCGCATTGGAACACTTCTTCCATGGGCTGGTTTACATCATTGGGTGGAGTGAGGCAATGATCCAGCCGGCCGGCTTTTTCCAACAGTTTTTTGATGTTGGTAAAACGCCAGTTTTCATTTTTAATTCCCGGTATACCCTGCTCTTTAAAATGCCGGATTGCTTGCTGGCGCAATTGCTTTAGTTCCTCCGGTTCGCCATTCCCTAATTGGGTGCTGTTGTTATTAAAATCATCAACCAGGATGCTGTCAATATTTTTTACAAGGGTGGTCATGGATTGTTTATTTTTTCAGCCAGTCGTAACCTTTATCTTCCAGTTCAAGAGCCAGTTCCCTGCTGCCCGATTTAACAATTTGACCCTGGTACAGGATATGGACAAAGTCCGGGACAATATAATCCAGGAGCCGCTGGTAGTGTGTGATCACCAAAAAAGCATTGTCTTTATTTTTTAGTTTGTTTACTCCGTTGGCTACAATTCTCAGGGCGTCAATATCGAGGCCTGAGTCCGTTTCGTCCAGGATGGCAAGTTTGGGTTCAAGCATAGCCATCTGGAATATTTCATTCCTCTTTTTCTCTCCTCCTGAAAAACCTTCATTCACAGAGCGGCTTGCCAGTTCGGCTTTCAACTCCACATATTCCTGTTTTTCTTTCATGAGTTTCAGGAATGAGGCAGCATTCAACGGCTCAAGGCCTTTGTAGGTACGGTGTTCGTTGACAGCAGTTTTCATAAAGTTGGTAATGCTCACACCCGGTATTTCAACAGGATACTGAAAAGCCAAAAAGACACCTTCTTTGGAGCGAATATCGGGTTCCATATCAAACAGGTTTTTTCCCGTATAGCTCACATTTCCTTCACTCACTTCAAAC
>CAZVAY010000087.1:0-9336 GCA_964625265.1 uncultured Sphingobacteriales bacterium
GCTTAGGCCTGATAATAGGATGTCACCAGGAGTGTATTTTTTTAATAGATTATTTATTAATTCACTCGAAGAAGTATCCATTAAATGCGATACCTTCCTTATTGGAATTGAAGTGGAATAATCCAGTTGAATTAAGTCGCTGAGTTTATTAATACTAATAGATTATTATTTTTAAATACTAAAGGTTGAAAGTATCCATTTGCCTGGAGCTTGATAATCATTTGCATGAACAGGGATTTATTAACAGCGTTAACCCGGCTTTAAAAAAAAGAGATAGCCGGGAACATAAATTGTTTCTCCAGGTAGTTCGAATAATTTATGCAGCAAATTAAACCTAATGGTAATATTCCCTTATGGTATAAATGCCGTTTCTGCCAGGCTTAATACTTAATGTTAATATATTTTCCGGTTCATTGATATCTGTCAATCTGTTTTATTTGTATCTCTTGAGTCCATTTATCTATATTTGGATACAAAATAAAAAAAATCGGTTCAGGAAGTAAAACTTTTAATATGGTTGAATTACAGAATTGTTGGGAATTCATTGGTTGCGGAAGAGAGCCTGGTGGGGAAAACGTTGACGAAATGGGTGTATGCCCGGCTGCTGTGTTTGAACCGGCTGATGGTTTTTGTGGAGGGAAAAACGCAGGCAGGGGGTGTGTTTATGTCACTGGTACTTTTTGTGGCGGGTATATTCAGGGAACGCACAAGGATAAGAAAAAGAACTGCGTAGAATGCGATTTTTACCATATGCTGGTTTATGAACATGGCAGTGATATGTCGGTTCTCCGCTTTACAGAATATGTAAACCGGAAGAAAGATGTGGAATTTAAATTTTAATAGATAAGGTTCAATACCAGCAAAAATCTATTATAAAAAAAATATTACACAGGTACTTGGTGGTGTATCAATAATGTTTATTTTTGCACTCCATTTTTGAATAGGAAAACAATACGGAAATGAACGAGCTCACTAAAGAAGTACACAGAGAAGACATTAGAACTGACTTACCTGATTTTCGCCCCGGAGATACCATAGTAGTTTATTATAAAATTATTGAAGGCAATAAAGAAAGGATCCAGCCTTACCAGGGGACGGTTATCCAGCGCAGGGGAGAAAAAGTCACCGAAACATTTACTGTCAGGAAACTATCAGGCGGTATTGGAGTGGAAAGAATTTTCCCGGTGAATTCTCCGAAAATTGATAAAATTGAAGTTAAAAAGCGTGGTAAAGTAAGGAGAGCAAGGATTTTCTATCTTAGGGAACTGAAAGGTAAAAAAGCACGCATCAAAGAGAGAAGGGGATAATTTATTTTTCTCTATTTACATTTTCCATTCGGCCTTACCGAGTCTTTTTTTACATTTACTTCCCGAAATAACCCGCTATTAAACCATTAGCGGAGATAATTACGGTAACAATCAAAGCGGGATTAGACTTGGATAAAATACTTGCCCAATTAAACGATCAGCAAAGGTTAGCGGTAGAGCATACCGAAGGTCCCTCGTTGGTTATTGCAGGAGCCGGGAGTGGAAAAACCCGGGTACTTACAACCAGAATTGCATACTTGATTAGCAAAGGCCTGGACCCTTTTAACATTTTAGCCCTTACTTTTACCAATAAAGCTTCCCGTGAAATGCGGGAAAGGATTGAATCTATGGTTGGTTCGGAGGCTAAAAACCTCTGGATGGGTACATTCCATTCCGTATTCGCACGAATACTCAGGGTTGAGGCAGACAAGATTGGATATCCACGGAATTTTACCATTTATGATACTGATGATGCCAAAAGCCTGATAAAAAGAATTATTAAAGAGGAGGAGCTTGACCCCAAGGTGTATAAGCATTCCTTTGTGTACAATAGAATTTCATCGGCTAAAAACAGCCTGATAAAACCCAGGGAGTATTTGGAAGACCCTGAAATCCAATCGGAAGATATATCCACCGGCAGGCCAAAACTCGGAGAAATTTACAGGCTTTATGTGAGCCGTTGCTTTAAGTCAGGCGCCCTTGATTTTGATGACTTGCTACTCAAAACCTACGACCTGATTAATGATAATCCTGCAGTCCTGAATAAATATCAACATTTGTTTAGATATGTGCTTATTGATGAATTTCAGGATACCAACCTGGTGCAATACCTCATAGTAAAAAAACTTGTTGCTTCATCCAGAAACCTGACTGTGGTGGGTGATGATGCCCAAAGTATTTATTCCTTCAGGGGAGCCAATATTAAAAATATTCTCAATTTTGAAAAAGACTATCCGGAATTAACTGTTTTCAAACTGGAACAAAACTACCGTTCGACCCAAAACATTGTTAAGGCCTCGGACAACATCATTAAAAAGAATAAATACCAGCTTCCAAAAAATTTATGGACATCAAATCCCAATGGGAATAAGATATTTCTTTTACGGGCAGATTCTGAAAATGATGAAGGCAACCAGGTGGCCGGCCTGATCATGGATACAAAGAGGAAAGGTCAGTTTTCCAATGAGGATTTTGTTATTCTTTACCGGACAAACGCACAATCGAGGGCATTTGAGGAAGCCCTTAGAAGATTGGGGTTGCCATACCGTATTGTTGGTAGTCTTTCATTTTACCAGCGAAAAGAAATAAAAGACATACTTGCTTATTTCAGGTATAGCCTCAACACCAGTGACGAGGAATCCCTGAGAAGGATCATTAACTATCCTGCCCGTGGGATAGGGAATGTAACGATGGACAAGTTAACGGTGTTGGCTAAAGAGAATGATACCACTATCTGGGACATATTATGTAAAATTAAAAACCATGGTTTCAGTGCCAGGATAGCTAATAAGATCAATGAGTTTACATTTATGATCAAGCACTTCGGGATTGAAATTGAAGAAAAAAATGCCCTTGAAGCTGCCAAAACAATAGCCAAACAATCTGGTATCCTGCAATTGCTATTCGAAGACAAAACTGTGGAAGGCATGGCCAGGTACGATAACCTGCAAACCCTGTTTTCTGCTATTCAGGATTTTACAGAGCGTGAAGATGAAACAGAAAAGAACCTTGGTATTTTTCTTCAGGAAATATCATTGCTCACTGACGCAGATACAAAAAACAATAAAAACGAAGATGAAGAGCGGATAACGCTCATGACCGTTCACTCTGCAAAAGGACTGGAATTTCCAGTGGTTTTTGTGGTGGGGATGGAGGAAAACCTGTTTCCATCGCAGCTTTCGATGAATGCCAGGGAAGATATCGAAGAAGAAAGACGTCTTTTTTATGTGGCCGTAACCCGTGCAAAAGATAAACTCTACTTGTCTTATGCAACAACACGATTCAGGTGGGGCAATTTAATTTTTTGTGAACCCAGCCGTTTTCTTGATGAAATCGATTCTGTTTATCTTGATTTTACCCAGGTCGGTAAGCCGGCCAACAAAGAATATAGCCCCAGGTCCAAACCATTTGAACCTAAAGTAGTAGTACGAAAACCCATGATGAAACCGGTTCCGAAAGCAAATCCGGATTTTGTACCCGAAAAAATTGTATTGCTCAATCCCGGAGATAAAGTTGAACATGAACGGTTCGGGCTGGGTGAGGTCATCTCAACCGAAGGGCAGGGTGATAATCTGAAAGCCCTGATCCTGTTTAAGGGTTTTGGTAAGAAAAACATTCTCTTAAAATTTGCCAAACTCAGATTAGCGTAACATGATTAAATCAAAAGAATATATTAATCATTCAAATGACTTACGAAATAATTGACATTTAATTATTTATGAGGGTTTGCCTTGAAATTGAAAATCAAAACGCCCCAACTATGAATCACATTATTAAGCTTTTATTTTCTATCGTCAATATTTTCTGTGTCATATTCCGGAATTTTTCGGGTTAAAAGTTATATTTTTGTCTTATGGAATACAACACACAAAGACCTAAACTGAGAGTTCCGGAATACGGACGAAATATTCAGTTGCTCGTTGAACAAATAGTTCATATCCCCAACAGGGAAATACGGACCCAGGCTGCATTTGAAATGGTTAGCCTTATGGCCCAGCAGAACCCAAATTTTAGAAACCAGCCTGAAATGGTACAAACCCTCTGGGAGCATTTGTTTATCATTTCTGATTTCAAACTGGATGTAGACAGCCCGTTTCCGCCCCCGGATGAACAAAATATTCACGTTAAACCCGACAGGAAATTGGTTGATTATCCGGGTAGTAAAATGAAGTACCATTTCTATGGAAAGAATGTCGAATTAATGATCGACAGTATTTTAAAAATGGAAGATGGAAGTGAGAAAGATAAACTTTCCAAAGAATTGGGAAGCTATATGCGTGTGTGTTATAAAATCTGGAATGATGAGAAGGTTTCGGATTCACTAATTATCAATCATTTAAAAGAACTTTCCGGTGGAAAGATAGTACTGGACAATTTACCTGAACCGGTTAAATTAAATGGTCCCAAAAACAGCCACGAACTCACGAAGAAAAAGAAGAAGAAAAAAAACAGAAGGTCGTACCGTTGATAAGTAGATTTTTCTGAATCATGCAGGCTGTCTAAATTGTCCTCAAAAAAATAAATGGATGTTTTTAAGATAAAAGGACCTGCCATTTTAAAGGGTGAAATTACCCCACAAGGTGCAAAAAACGAGGCACTCCAGGTGCTCGCAGCTGTCTTGCTGACACCGGAGAAAGTTATCATTGAAAATATTCCCGAAATCAAGGATGTTATCAGACAAATTGAACTCCTGAAGATGTTAGGGGTTAAAGTAAATAAAACTGCATCCAATACATTTGAGTTTAAGGCTGATGAAGTGACCCTGGAGAGTATACGGTCGGAGGAGTTTATTAAATTGAGCAGGGTGATCAGGGGTTCAGTGATGCTAATAGGTCCCATTCTGGCGCGTTTCCATGAGATGATACTGTCGAAACCGGGTGGCGATAAAATTGGCAGGAGAAAGCTTGATACCCACTTTATTGGGTTTCAATCGCTGGGAGCAGATTTTGATTATGACAACCAGAGCGGGTTCTTCAAGATCAAAGCTCCGAAACTCAAAGGCGCTTACATTCACCTGGATGAACCCTCTGTTACCGGTACGGCCAATATGGTTATGGGTGCTGTACTGGCTGAAGGATTTACAACTATTTACAATGCTGCCTGTGAACCTTACGTCCAGCAACTATGCCGGATGTTGAATAGCATGGGTGCAAAAATATCCAATATTGGCACCAACAAACTAATTATTGAAGGTGTAAGTGATTTGGGAGGATGCACACACAGATGTCAGTCGGATATGATTGAGATTGGCAGTTTTATGGGATTGGCAGCCATGACGGGATCTGAATTGACAATTAAAAATACTTTCAAAGAAGATTTAGGGATTATTCCCAAAACATTTGAGAAATTAGGATTGAATTTTTCATTCCAAAATGGCACCCTGCATATTCCGGCTCACGAAATATACGAAATAGAACGGCAGATTGACGGTACTATACCAACCATTTATGATGCTCCCTGGCCGGGGTTTACTCCTGACCTGATCAGCATAGTGCTGGTAACAGCAATTATGGCAAAAGGAAACATTCTTATTCATCAAAAAATGTTTGAAAGTCGCTTATTCTTTGTTGACAGCCTGATTGAGATGGGGGCACAGATCATTTTATGTGATCCTCACCGGGCTACAGTGATGGGTTCGGCCAAGCAATATCCTCTGCGTGGAATTAAAATGCGATCACCCGATATCCGTGCCGGTGTTGCCTTGTTGTGTGCCGCCTTAACGGCTGACGGTGAGAGTACCATTTATAATATAGAGCAAATCGACCGTGGATACGAAGCCATTGACAAGCGGCTTAATGCACTTGGTGCAGATATCCAGAGACTTACAGAGCAGGTCGTATAGCAATCCTATTTACCTGACAGTTAATTATTTAAATGCCTGAATGCCGGTAATATCTGCTCCGGTGATCAACAAATGAACATCGTGTGTCCCTTCATAAGTGATGACTGATTCAAGGTTCATCATGTGGCGCATGATGGGGAAATCGTTCATAATGCCCATGGCGCCCAGCAACTGTCTCATTTCGCGGGCAATGCGCAGGGCGATTTCAACATTGTTCCTTTTGGCCATGCTAATCATGGCAGGTGATGCCTTTCCTTCATCCTTAAGAGTTCCAAGCCGCCAGACTAATAGTTGAGCTTTGGTAATTTCAGTAACAGCTTCCGCCAGCTTCTTTTGTTGCAATTGGAAAGCGGCTACCGGTTTATCAAATTGTTTCCGTTCGAGTGTATATTTCAATGCAGTTTCATAGCAATCCATGGCAGCACCTACAACACCCCAGGCAATACCATACCTCGCAGAACTCAGGCAGCTTAATGGCCCTTTCAACCCTGAAATATTGGGTAAGATATTTTCCTCAGGAATTTCGACATTGTCAAATACGAGTTCACCGGTAACGGAAGCCCTGAGCGACCATTTGCCGTGGATCTCGTTGGCCGTATAGCCTTTCATTCCTTTTTCAACGACAATCCCCCGGATTTTTCCTTCATCATCTTTTGCCCACACAATGGCAACATCAGCTATAGTTGCATTGGTAATCCACATCTTAGCTCCGTTAAGAATGTATTTCCCACCTTTATAATTTAACCTGGATTTCATACTGCCAGGGTCTGAGCCATGATCAGGTTCGGTAAGGCCAAAGCAGCCAATCCACTCTCCGGTTGCCAGCTTTGGCAGATACTTATTGCGCTGTTCTTCCGAACCAAATTCGTGAATGGGATACATGACCAGTGAGCTCTGTACGGAAGCCATCGAACGAAGGCCGGAATCACCCCGTTCCAGTTCTGTCATTATTAATCCATAAGTGATATAATCCATTCCGGCTCCGCCATATTGTTCCGGAATATAAGGGCCAAAAGCGCCCAGTTCGGCAAGCTTTGGAATGAACTCCATGGGAAATACCGCTTTTTCATAGCTGTCTTCAATGACGGGTATTACATCCCTCTTGACCCATTCCTTCACTGCATCACGGATCATCAGGTGTTCTTCGGTCAGTAAGTGGTCAACAAGATAATAATCGGGTGATATTAAAGGATTGATATCTGACATCTTAATGTAAATTTATTTTTATGAATCATGGATAAATTTCACTTGTTCAATTTTTTTTCACCGGGTAAACTTATATAAAAAAAAGCGAATATGTCTGATATGAGGTATGAAATAATCAGGTAAGGAGTGCTGAATGGCCGTCAATCCTAAGTGGAATATGGGGGTAAACCTGCTTGTAGGCATCTACTACGGTTGAATAAAGCAATTGCTTCAATGGTTCAATGTTCCATTTTTGTTTTGCCGAAATAAAAATATAGGGTTGATGTTCTTTGGCCAGGTAACTCTGGTTGAGCAAGTGGGTTTTTTGTTCCACGCCCAGAGATTGAAAATCATCCGTTTGTATTAACTGTCCGTTCAATAGGTCTATTTTGTTGAACACGGTAATAACAGCTTTATTTTGGGCATCCAGTTCCGACAAGGTATACTGTACGGTATTAATATGGTTTTCAAATCCTACATGTGATAGATCTACAATGTGAAGGAGCACATCGGCTTCACGGGCTTCATCCAGTGTTGACTTAAAACTTTCTACCAGCCTGTGGGGCAATTTCCGAATAAAACCTACTGTATCTGATAGAAGAAATTCCACCTGGTTTATCACTACTTTTTTTACGGTGGTATCCAATGTAGCAAACAACTTGTTTTCTGAAAAAACGTTTGATTTCGATAGCAGGTTCATGAGGGTAGATTTACCGGAATTGGTATATCCCACCAGTGCTACTCTTATTTTTTGCTGACGGTTTTTACGTTGGACAATATTTTGTTTGTCAATTTTATCAAGTTTCTTTTTGAGCAAAGCTATTTTATCCCTGATTATCCTGCGGTCAGTTTCTATTTCGGTTTCTCCCGGCCCTCTTAAACCAATTCCTCCTCGTTGGCGTTCAAGGTGTGTCCACATCCGGGTAAGGCGGGGCAGCAAATACTGGTATTGCGCTAATTCAACCTGGGTTTTTGCCTGTGCAGTTTTTGCCCTCAAGGCGAAAATATCCAGGATCAGGTTGGTGCGGTCAATGACTTTCCTCTTCAGGGTATTTTCAATGTTTTTTAATTGGGTAGGAGTAAGTTCATCGTCAAATATCACCAGGTCAACGGGTTCATTTTCCATGTAAGTTTTTACTTCTGCCAGTTTTCCGGAACCAATAAAACTACGTGCATTCTTAGCCGATAAATTTTGCGTGAACCTTTTGATCACTTTTGCCCCAGCTGTTTTGGCAAGAAATTCCAGCTCGTCAAGGCTTTCCTGTAAGTCGATTGTTTGATTATGGGTGGTATTTACGCCAATGATGATGGCCTTTTCTGTTGTTTGCATGCTTAAAATTGAATTACAAAATTAAAGCAAAGCTTCCTGATACCCCGCATTATTGATTCTTAATGTCATGCTTGTCCATGGCAAATAATTGAATTTCAATTATATTGTCAACCCAATGGGCGATTAATTCATTTTTATGAATTAATCAGGCTAAATTAATCGCATTTTTGTACAGAATAAATAAACTGAATTGAGAAATCTTCTTTTGAAAAGATATCTGCCAGGTATTATCGGGCTGCTGCTGATTGTTTCAGGAATAATCCTTGAAAATGTTATGCCTGGTACAGTTAAAAAGGTATACCGTCAATATTATACTGCGAAGGTTCAAAAAGAGTTTTCAAGAAAGGAAAAGATTGCAGCCACTTATCTGGAAATCTTTAAAGGCAACGATCTGGATTTTTTCACTTCCAAAATAGTCGATTTACTTGATATTGCTTCAAGTGATCATATCTTTTTCTATTATTTTGAAAATGCCGAATTGAAACTCTGGACTTCCAACAAGGTTATTCCTGATGATGCGTACACCCATAAAAAAGATGAGTTAAGGGTTAAGCTGGGGAACGGATATTACTATGAAATGAGGGTTGCCTACGGAACTACTTTGGTTGTAGCGCTGATCCCCTTACAGAATAATTATCCTGTTGAGAACCGGTACCTGAAAAATATACTGAGCCTGGTCAGTAATAATACGAATTCCTGTCTTTGTTTTCAAAAAGACAATGATCAGTCCTCACCAATTATAAACCGTTCAGGTGATCAGGCTTTTAAAATTACATTCCTGGACCAGGATAAAGCATTCGACTGGCTTGGATTTTTATACATATTGGGCGTATTACTCTTTTTTAGTTCACTTTCACGACTTGTGTTCACATTATTACATAATAAAAATACAGGATGGGCGCTTTCTGTTATTACAGCAACTGTTGTATTTACAGTTCTGGGCTGGAAAGTAT
>CAZVAY010000088.1:0-9332 GCA_964625265.1 uncultured Sphingobacteriales bacterium
ATTTCCGGAGCTTCCACATCATCAAATTCCGTACTCCAGTAGTCTGTTTTGTATGAAAAGGATACATCACCATAATAAGTGTTCCCGTCACCGCTGTTGTGGCTGTCATGAACCCTTGAACTGATTGTATATTTGGATCCTGCAGGCAGGTTTATCTTATAATAATCCACATCGTTGTAATTGTGCAGGTTTGAACCGGTTGTTTTGACAACAGCATGGTTTGAAGTAAAGCTTGCCTGTAAGGAATAGGCATCTGCTTCAAGATCATTTACTTCATAGATATCGGGCGACAGGGGTGGGGGTGCTATTATGACCGATATGGGATTATTGTAAATATCTTCATCCGTAATAGTCCAGTTGCCACCGTTGGGTTTATGCTGTATGGAGATGAGGTATTCACCCGGTCCGGCTGTTAGGTCAGAATTGGTAAAAACAAGGCTGTCGTAGTACCTGGAATTAATAGTGAAATTTGTTTTAGTGTCAATGATCTCAAGAACTTCACCTGTTGTTTTGTGTAATACGGCTGATATCTCCCCGGAAAAGTTGGTCGTGTAGGAGAAGTTACCAATTTTTACTACTACCGATACGGACTGGCCATCAATAAATGTATCCGGGTAGGTTTTTATTTCACTGTACAATGCCATCCCTTCAGGCTGACTGGAAGAAGTCACTGAGATGGTTACCGGATTGGTATAATTACCTTCATCCAACAAGGTGTAGCTTCCGCCCACAGGCTTGTAAAATGCTGCAATCTGGTACGTACCGGTGCTAACTGTGAGGGAGGTTTTAGAAAATGTCAGTCCATTGGTATAGTGGTATCCGGCATGCAGGGTGTCAACGGTTGTTTCTTCAATGTCAGTGACATAGTTTCCCGAATTATCATAAAGGGCTACCAGGTAGGTTCCGGTAAAATCACCTGTGCCGTAGTTGGCTATATCCAGGTAGACTGATATGCTGCCGTTTTTCTCAACCGGATCAGGAGTTACGGAAATACTGCTGTAAAGCCTCAAGTCATAGTTTGAGGTGGTTGTGTTGGGTTCAATACCAATAACAGCCCCCTGATAAGAATTGAATGAATAACTGCCGGGGTTAAGACTGGAAAGATAAAAATACCCGTTATAATAACCGCTCCATCCCCAATTGCAATGAAAATGGTCGTTGCTGCTTCCCTGGTAACCATCCACTACCCAGGCATGTCCACCTGAACTTCCCTGACCACGGTAAATCATAGGCCGGCTGTTGTCCAGTTCATTGGTAATAAGGCTGTTCCAGCTACTACTGGTATAACTGCTTTTAGATTTGTACTGCGTAGAAGATTTGTAGCCAAAATAGTTTTTTAGTGCTGAGGCAGCATCGGAAACATAGGCGCCACTTCCATTAGGGCCGTATTGCATCTCTACGCTTACCCCGCAATGATAAAGGAGAGTGGCCACGGAAGTGTTGTAACTGCTTAAGGTATTAGGCATACCCGCCCAATTGTAGGTGGTTAATCCGAAATTGGCTGATAAAGTACCATAAGTAGTATGATAATATGATTTTGAACCGCTACCCTGTGTCGGCTGATTGTAGTATTTCATTACCTGAGCCATGGATGTTGCCACACATCCTGCATACACATGGCCATCAGAGCCGGCATTGTCGCTGGGGCACGAAGTATTATAGTATTTGTCCTGGTTCCATTTGGTAGTCAATAGGGGTGACACAGACCTGTAACCCCTGCGGTTGTTGATTTTTGCGCTGGTATATTGGTGCCAGGCTTTTTCGTTTTCAAATCCTGCGCTAAACCCCTTTTCAATGGAATAAGCTATTTGATCCTTGTAGTTATCAAGTAATTCCTGCAAGTTATCCGGGATGTTCTCCAACGAATAGTTCCCTTCAAATGAATAAGCAAGAACCGGATAAATAATATCATCTGCCGAAATGATTACAAACCCCCGGACAGGTGTAGAAAAATTGAAAATGTAATAGTAATTGACAGTCCCTGACCTTGTCTCGGTAAGGTTCAGTTCAATACCGTTGATTTGACTTTGGCCGGAACGTTCAACAATTAGGTTTTGCGCTACAACCCTGGCAGTTTCTACAGATACCTGCCTGGTGAATGCCGTAAATACAAATAAAAAAAGCGTTATAAATACCAGTAAATATTTTTTTGCCATACCAGTTTGTTTTGGTGTTAAAATAAGGTGCGAAAAATAAGGAAAATGTGTTACACCCCTGAAATCTTATACGATTTTTTTTAAAAGTTTCCTATTGATGATTTATTTTAACCTCAACTGTATTGTTTGATTGAGGAAGATATTTTATAATTGATTGAGAATGAAAATAAACTACTAAGAAAAGACAATTAATTTGGAACAGCGCTGTTGACTGTTTTATCTTGAATCCATATTAAAAGCCAAACTATGATTAATGGACATTTTATAAAGGCCCACTCTGCTTTAGAACTAACCACACGCATACAGTACCTGTTGTCAACCCATAAGGATCAATCGCTGGCGATGATTCATTGCATTATGAAAAATGGGATTAAGCGTTTTGTCCATGATATTTCAGGATGTGATCAGGAACTTCTCGGGAGCATCCGGTTCCCGGATATGTTTGCTAACAACAAGGATGAAATATCCAATACTGCATTGGTGATGTTTTTAAATATTCAGAAAAAGCACCACAGGGTGAGATTTTTCCCCTCCAATCTGAAAAATGAACAGCAATTAGGGATTGAAATCTCCTTTTCAGGAAAAGCGACATACAATAATCCGGGCTATCTGATGATTGGTAGCGGATTAAGGATCAATAAAAAACAGTTATTTGAGTGTGTCAGGGAATTTAGCCGGACGGATACTCCGGTAAGTGGCCTGTTTAATCAGGATAAAGAGAATTTCACCAACGCATTTGTGTTTTCAAACTATCTTGTAAGTGAGCAGGGAATCATCAGCCTGGTTACAGATTCCGACAAGCTTTCGCTAAGACATATACCCGAAGTGAATATTATGCAGGAAGAAGAGCTGTTGAAAAAACAAGTGAACCTTGGGTATAATAAAGTCAATGTTCAGGAATACGTTAATGGAAGGCCTTATCTTGTAGCCTGATCTAATTTTTAATAAATTTTATCAATTTTTTCTGTTGCCCGGGAGTTGTCAGTAGCAGGTAATAGACACCTTTCGGAATGTCGTACACGGGAATCTGTGTCCAATCTGAGTTAATGTTTCCTCTTTGTAATAACCTTCCTGTTTCATCCAGTATTTCGTATTTCGTTCCAGGTATTGATTGCTTGGTTTCCAGTGTTAACATGCTTTTTGTTGGATTGGGAAATATTTTGAATAAAACATTCCCGTAGCGATCAGGAATACCCAGACAGTTGTAGAACCGGATCAGGATAGTATCTCTTGCAGGGCAACCATCTTGGCTTACTTCCACCCAGACCAGGGTTGTGTCGAAACCGATGCCGGCACTGTCAATTCTGATGACTGCGTCAGTAGAATCGTTTGACCAATAATAGCTGTCGAATGCGAATCCGGGTTTGAGTAAAATATGTGAACCCCCGCAAATGGCCGTATCGTTACCAAGAAATACAGTTGGGCTGGGTTTTACGACAACACTTACAGTGGTTGAATCTTTACAGCCATGATCGCTGATAGTTTCCAGGAAAACTGTCTTGTTGCCTTTGGATGTAAAATGGTAGTTTACAAGATCGGTATTTGTTAAACCCGAATCCTGATCAGTAACCCAGTTGTAATTCATGGAACCCCCGGTAATTGAAGAGGAATTAATAAAAGTAAAAGAATTCTCATTCAGGCACTGCACGGTATCATTAACCTGTATGCCGGCATGGGGCGAAGGCTGTGTTTCAATGCTATGAGAAGATGTATCTGTGCAACCGGATTCAGAAACTGCGATTAATGCCAGAACGAAGCTATCTTCCTTAGATAATGAAAATCCAGGGTTTCTTTTCCGGGAGATTAAGGAATCACTAATATACCAGAAGTATTGAAGTGAGCCGGCCGAAACTGAAGAATGATTGACCGGTGAAAAGAAATTGGCTTTAAAACATTGCCTGCTACTGTCAATTGTAAATTTTGAGGTAGGAGAGGGTTTTACCCCAATGTTGATCAGGGAACTATCACTAAAACCACAATTGTCCTTTACAACAAGGTTGATGACACCGGTCGTATCAATTAATGCGTATGATGAATCTGAGATCAGTATTCCTTTTGGCCATTTCCGCCAGTTAAAGTGAAATCCTGTGCCCTCATAAGTTGATAAGAGAAACTTTCTTCCCGAACAAATGAATGTATCTATGGGCAGTGAAATATTGGGTGTGTCCGGTACTTCAGCATGGACATTAATGGCTGCACTACTGCAATAACTCCCGGTTGAATAGTAAATATTGCCGTTCCAGGTAGCAGGGATGGCGAATGAATTATCGAATAGAAAATCGAGGGCAATACCATTATTGATTTCTATGTCATCGTTTTGGAATGACTTTGTTCCACTGCTGAATTTCAGGTAACTGAATCCTGGTGTTGTTATGTAAATTCCGGCTGTATCACCTTTGGGAATGATAATGCTTTTATTCAAGGCCACACGCGATCTTTTCATATTTCCCTGCCCATCAATTTCAATGGTATCGACCGGGATCCAACTGTTACTGTCTCCTTCAAAACCTACAAAACTTCCTGCCTTGTAATACACAAATACCATGTTTTTGTTGGCATAATAGGTATGGATATCAAAACTGTCGATAAAAAGTGAAGCTGATTTTGCCACGATATTGAACATATTGCCGTTGGCAATGTTCCCTGAAACATCATTAAAAGCGGTTTTAATTGAATCCGGCTTGTTTTCGCTTCCCGCAATGACTGAAAATGTCCTGGATTCACGGATATTTGATAAGGTGAATACAGTGTCGGTGTTGATCCAGAATTTCGAAAGGGAGGAATCAATCCAGGTGAAATATGCCGCATTCCTGGCTTCAATAAATAATTTCGCACGACCACCAAAGCAAACTGTATCATTTTCATATCCTGTTATAACAGGTTGTGGAATCAGTGCCAGGCCATTCATCAGGATGGTATTATTGGAAGTGTCTTTGTCCTGATTTTGAACCAGCGTAACCGAAAGAAAATATTGGGAATCTGCGTAAAACGGAAAAGTAAAGGCAGGAATTATTGTATCCTCCAGGTATTCCAGTGGTGCGTAAATAGGCAAAAAGGTATCAAGGTGATTGATAATGATCCGGGCATTGAGGCTGTCTGTCTTTTCATACCCCCTGTTTATTATCTGGAAATTGATATCAATGTTACCTTCACATTGTTTGTGAACAAGAGTAGGTAAGCCGGTCAGGGCAATATCATGATCAAATATTTCGAATTCATCTGCACCAATGTCCGGATAAGTGAAATTCCTGGTTTCACCATCAATATCTAAACTGACAGGAGACAGATGAATACCGCTGGAATCAAGTTCACGAGCCTGCACATGCAGGTTATAATTTGAGATATAATACGGGTCCACACTGATTGAGTTACTGTCCATTTTGGTAGCCAACTGCCAATCGGTAAGGCTGTTACGTGTACCACTCCAATAACCGGTGTAGCCGTCAGGTGCATATAAATTATTAAAATCAGTAAATATATTTGCTGTAGATGAGGAATAGATACAAAATCCTTTTAACCCACAGGTCAGGTTGTTATTAAAAACATTGATGTAGTAAGTGTAGGGTGCCAGGTAGAGAGCCCGTGAATAATTATTGTTGTTCCGAAGATTGATATTATTGTTGTAAATGTTGACATTCAATGCCCTGGTGAGGTTAATTCCGTATGAGGCTGCAGAACCGCCCCCACAAAAAATGAAGTTGTTTGCAATTAGAGCCGGCAGAATTTGGGTGTTGGCATTGGAATAAAGGTAAATCCCTGTACCACTTTTTTTAACCTGTATCTTGTTTGCTATGATCCGAATGGTGTCATCTGAATAATCCAGTCTGATTGCCGTATAGCCTGAATATGTTGATTGTGTACTAAATAAATTATTTTCGATACGGATGTTTTTGCTTTTACCCAACCGGATACCCATGGAGGGCTGCCTGAGGAACTGGCAATGTTTTACGGTAATGCCATTTAATTTTGTGTTGCCCAGGCTGCTGGTTGTATAGGAAATACCGTAAATGCCGTCAGTGAACAGGCAGGAATCAAATAATAAGCCGGAGATTCCGCTATCTTCGGGGCTGATTAAGACCATGGACAAAACGGAGTCGCCCCCTTTGAAATGGATATTTTTAAATACCAGGTTTTTTGCATCGCCCGAAATCAACAGGTTAGAGCCGGTTCCCGTGCTTTTACTTTCAAGAATGAAATTCTCAAACCTGTAATAGCTCCCCGTTACATTTAAAGTGTAATCATTGTACCACTGGGTGTTGTCAGCGACAATCCAAACTGATCTATCACCTGAACCCATTATCGTAATGGTATTGAATGCCGAGGCACCCGAAACCTGGGGAACAATGAAGTTACCGTTGTATCTGCCTGAATCGATGACAATATTGACCGGCCCACAGAGCCCATGCTCCTGTATGTAAGCCAGGGCATCCGGTAAGGTGCTGAAATCCTTATTGTTTCCGACAGTAATTGTTCCTGTAACTCCGGGTAACAATTGTAAAAAACTACTGTCATTATCCGGGTTTTGGTCATTAGAACCGTTAGGTGATCTGGATTTGATTTTAATGGAAAAATGATTGCTTTGCCCGAAATACCGTGAGCCGAAGTTAATAAGGGTGTCCTGGTTAGGGGCAATATTCCCTGAAAAGTTGATCGTCTTTATTAAAGTATCATTGATATAAAAGGACAAGACAGCCGAAGATATACTCTGTTTACCGAAATTCTTCAACCGGCCAGAGACATTAACTGTTGAGCCGGGACAGAAAAACCGTGGTGATTCAATATTGATAAACCCAATATCATAGGGGTAAATAGTAATTTCGTCTGCGCCAATGTCAGGGTAACTGCTGTTCCGGTTGTTACCGTCAAAATCTGTTAATACCCAAGGGATGGAAATTCCTGCTGAATCGACCCAGAATGATGTTACATGCAGGTCGTTGTCAGAATAATACCTGGGGTCGTGAAACATGGAATGGGTGCCGTTTCCTCCTGTTGCAAAAATCCATGAATTCAGGCTGCCGGAATAGTAACCGTTCCAGTACCCAAGTATACCATTAGGCGTATAATAATTATTGTAATCGGCAAAAATGGAATCTGTTGCAAATGTGCAAAACCCAAACCCGGAGCCGTAATTAACAAAATTATTGTTGTAGAAATACAACCTGGAAGTAGCAGAACTGCTTGCCTGTATATTAACAGCCCGTCCGGCACTGCCTGTGGTGTTTTTAGAAACAAGGACATTGTTGTAATGCGCGTCCACGTATTTACTGCTCTCAATGAATATTCCACAGGCCAGGCTGTAGCCACCTGCATGAAACATGTTGTTATAGATTTTCAAATGTTTCAGATAGGTTCCGTAGCTATTGTTCATCAGGAGGGGGAACCCTTCTCCATAAATATTGATGGTGTTGCCGGAAATGGTACATTCCGGTACGGCATTTTCGACCAGTATGCCCTGTATCTCGCTGTAGGTGGAATGTGTAGATATGGTATTTTGGGAAATTATAAAATTCTTTTGGTAGACAAAGCTTATCGCGGAAATATAGGAGTTGACAAAAGTGCAATGTGTAACCTTATTGGAATCCTCAGGAAGCAATCCGTTCAGATCAATTCCAGTTGAACCATTAATAAATGTGCATGAATCGAATGCGAGTTTGTTATCTATTGAATTAGGGGAAAACACAAGGCTGAAATCGTTGGAAGTTGAGTTAACTGCACGGCCATGGAAAGTACAGTTTTTAAAATTTATGTCTTTGGAGTTTCCTTTAATAATGGTTGTCCTGCAATTCTGACTGTTTGTGTTATTAAATTCAATATTTTCGAAGAATAAATTCGTACAACTGTCAACGATCAAAGGGGTTCCTGAAATGGATAATGGGGCTACAATAGAATTTCCGTTCTTCAGCCTGCTATGCTTCAATGTTATAGAGGAATTGGATTGGGTAAACCCCTTTAGATATATATCTTCTGTAAATAAACCCGAGTCAAGTTCAAAAACAAGGTTCCCGGAATAGCCAGCGGACATGGCTGAATCAAATGCAGATTGAATACTTTGGAAATCATGAGCAGGACTATTTCCTATAGTATAAGTCCCTGAAAGTTGGGCAACCGAAGTAAACGAAAGGAGGGAGGTTAGGAAAAACAGAAAGCTTAGGTTGCGCAGGAACATGAGCGTAGATAAATTTCCTGTAAATTTAAAATAAATATAACCTAATTAATTCATTTTTATGAATTAATCGCCTTAAGGGCTGTAGAAGTAATCATTATTTAATTATTTGTCGGGGTTTACTCTGACCTTCAAAATCATATCTTCTGATTTATGAACCTTCTTATAATCCCCGATTTTCAATCGTCAATATTTTAGTTGAAAACTTTTTGAATTTTTCTGGCAAAAAAAGAAACTAATTACCACATCAATCAGCTACCTTAATTATTGGAATTTACAGTTTTAATTTTGGAGGAATGTTGAAAAATATAAATAAAAGGCTAAAATAATAAAAAATAATGTTTACGATGGATTGATTGATTACTGACTCTATTTTCTAATTATTAAAGGATGTACTTTTAAAAGAATGTTATAAATTTAATTGAAAAAATGTTTTGCATGATTGTTGAATGATAAAGTACAACTTTATTTCATAGTTTTTTACTACCCTACTTATTAGGTTCAATTTTGCGCTTGGCGGGATCCCATCCCGCCTTTTTATTGTTTCCCAAAAAAGATGAAGTTATTATGTTTCCAATGTACTTTTTTGATTAAGAAACCTAATCCCCTCTATCTCGTAAAGATGGGAGAAGCCAAAACAACAAGACTTTTCGAACAGGCTTGCATTCCTTTTATTTATATCCTGGGTGGAATTTGAGCGCATGGAATGCATGAACACCTTTAAAACATTCAGATAATGAATAGACTCAGGATAGTATTTAATAATTTTTCGAAGACCAACAGGAAATGTGAGATTATTTGAATTTCAGGAGTTCTTTTTCCTGTTGAATTAAATTTAACAAATACTGGCCGTAACCGCTTTTTACAAGTGGTTTGGCAATAGTTTCCAGTCCTGTTTTGTGCGCCACATGAACGCTCTAAAAACCTACTACTGATAATCAATCAATTACGATTTGAAATTTGGTAATTTGGGTGACCCGTCCTAATTTTAGGGCATGTTTGTACGAAAAAAG
>CAZVAY010000089.1:0-9324 GCA_964625265.1 uncultured Sphingobacteriales bacterium
GGATTGCAACCCGGAATACAATGGTTTTTATCCATTTGCCTACCGGGCCTTCGCCCCTGAATTTTTTAATATCTCTGAACACCTCGATAAAAGCATCCTGTAATACATCATTGGAGAGCTCGAAACTCCGGGTGATCCTGTAGGCCAGCGTGTACATTTCGTCACAATAAAGGTTGTAAAGCTCCTTTTGAGCATGAAGGTTTTGCTTTTTGCAACCTTCAATGACTTCCTTTATTGTTGACTCAAGTATTTCTTCAGCTTGCACTACTACCCTTTTTTAGTAAGTGCTAAAATATATCATTTTGGTTGTATGGCATTCCTGAATAATTAGTTTTTTTTCAGTGCTTTCCTGAGCCTGAACCTTCTCCAGAAAGTATAATGGCTCAGTGATGTGTAGGTAATCAGCCTGTTAACCCATTTAAACCCGAGTAAATAATGAAAAACCCTGTAGGCAAAAAAAGCTATTGCTAAACCAACAACAGCCTGGGTAAGGTAAAAAACGGTGTCAAAAACAGCTTTGTTCCAATGTATAAATTCCAATTCCATCAGTTTATGAACAATAAAATTCGGGATAAAAGAAAATGCAACCCACCATACCGGGATCACCATACCATGCCCGGTTTCAATGGCTCTTTCGGGGCAGTTGTTCATACATTTCATACAACTTTCGCAATGGTAGGTCCAGAACATGCGCCCCTGAACCTTTTTGATAGCATGCACAGGGCATTCCTTTTCACAAAGTCCGCAATCGGAACATGCATAATTAGCGTAGAATGACTTGGCCAGGGCAAAACGTCCGACCAGATAATAACCTATTGATACGGGGACGATTGCCAGGTCAACAGGCAACCACCACAAACCTTTAAAAGCAGGTTTCGATTCAACAATGCGGGAAGAAAATCGTTTTAGTGTCTGGCTGCAATGTCCTGCAATGGAAACAATCACAGAATTCCTGATACCGGGGTGAAGAGATATCCAGTTGGAAGGCATATCAAGGGAGCGGAAGCCACCGATTTTATATCCTTTGATCCACAACATTAAGGCAGGCAGCAACAACGCCACCCCGCTTAGCCCGGGCGTATGCAGTTTGTATAGTTTCATCCCGCCCCTGGTATTCATCAGGTAAACCCGGCTTTTCCCTTTTGGAAATTTTGCCACATAATTTAGCACAATGGGAGGTGCATTGAAACCATGGGTTGGATATAGGAACACCAGCGAATCATCTGAATCGTGTTTTATTTCCGTCTTCATTTTGGCAGCTATATTGATAACCTCACATTCAATATGCTGTTCACTGGCATGTTCAGCAATTTTACCGGCAGCGAATTTGGCATTACCTGTACCACTGAAATAATGGATATGTAGTTTCCCCTTCATCATTCAACCAACGACCATAATCAGGGGTAAAGATAATCAATTTATCCTGTTAAAGGTTTTCTATCATGGAAGGAATAGTAGATCAGTCAACCGGGCAATGGTCGCAGTCCATGTAGCAATGGTCGCAAATATCGGTTGCCCTTTTCATGGACTTTTTGATGAACCGGGTTGCCATGTACAGGATTAAAATGGCGGCTAAAAGCAGGATAACAGTTTGCATCGTTAATAATTTTCAACCAATATACGATGACACTGTTGCCTGATACAAATAATTTAGCAGGGAGTAGAAAAATCCGGTCGCCCGGGTATAAATAAGCGCTTGCACTCCCTGTGAGAAAATACTTTCAAATATGTATTTTTGCCACTTCAAAGAACCGGGAGATAAAGAAGATAAATGGCAGATTACAACTTTAGTGAGATTGAAGCCCGATGGCAAAAGTACTGGGAAGACAACAGGATCAATCAGGTAGGCATTGACGAGAATAAACCCAAATACTATGTTCTGGATATGTTCCCCTACCCTTCCGGTGCAGGATTACATGTAGGACATCCGCTGGGGTATATTGCCTCCGACATATTCAGCAGGTACAAAAAACTTAAAGGGTTTAACGTATTACATCCCATGGGTTTTGATGCATTCGGCCTGCCTGCCGAACAATATGCTATTCAGACCGGCCAGCACCCTGCCATCACGACCGAAAACAACATCAAAAGATACAAGGAACAACTGTTTAAAATTGGCTTTGCTTACGACTGGAGCAGGGAAGTCCGTACCTGTGACCCTGCTTATTATAAATGGACCCAGTGGACTTTTATCAAACTTTTTAAACACTGGTACAATAATAAAAACAACAAAGCCGAAAACATTGAAAGCCTGGTATCCCATTTTGAAAAATACGGCACCCAAAATCTTGATGCTGCCTGTAGCGAGGAACTGAATTTTACACCTTCCGAATGGAATTCCTTTTCTTTTGCAAAACAGCAGGAGATATTAATGAACTACCGACTGGCTTATCAGGCCGATACCACCGTCAACTGGAGTCCTGACCTCGGTACTGTACTCGCCAATGATGAAGTAAAAGATGGGCTTTCAGTACGGGGTGGCCATTTGGTTGTGCAGAAGAAAATGAAACAATGGCTATTGAGGGTTTCGGCTTATACTGACAGGCTTTTGCAAGGACTGGAAGATATTGACTGGTCGGATTCGCTCAAAGAAATGCAGCGAAACTGGATTGGGAAATCCACCGGGGCGGAGATTTGGTTTGACATTGACAGAAGCGATGAAAGAATACTGGTATTTACCACCAGGCCGGATACCTTGTTTGGCTCTACCTACATGGTGCTGGCACCCGAACACCCACTTGTTGAAAAAATTACTACGCCCGACCGGAAAGAAGCCATTGAACAATATATTCATGCGGTAAGCAAAAAAACCGAAAGGGAGAGAATTACTGAAACAGAACATGTAACCGGAGAGTTTACCGGAGCCTTTGGCATACATCCCTTTACCGGTGAAAAATTAAAAATCTACATTGCGGATTATGTCCTGGGACATTATGGTACAGGAGCCATTATGGCTGTACCTGCCCACGACAGCCGTGATTATAAGTTCGCCAAAACATTCGGATTACCCATTGTTGAGGTTGTTAAGGGAGGTGACATTTCAAAAGAAGCATTTGAGGCTAAGGACGGTATCCTGGTTAATTCTTCTTTTCTCAACAACCTGACTGTTGCCGGTGCCATTGAGAAAATGATCGAAAAACTGGAGGAGAAAAATATCGGGTCGGGAAAGGTAAATTTCAGGTTACGGGATGCCATCTTCAGCCGCCAGCGCTATTGGGGCGAACCCTTCCCTGTTTATTACAAAGATGGCATACCGCATGTTTTTAACGAAGAAGATCTGCCGCTTGAACTACCGGAAGTTGACAAATTCCTACCCACGGAAGAAGGCGAACCGCCCCTGGGCAGAGCCAAAAACTGGAAAACCAAAGAGGGCTATCCTATAGAACTGGATACCATGCCCGGGTTTGCAGGCTCTAGCGGATATTATCTGCGTTTTATGGATCCACACAACAGGGAAGCCTATTTTTCTGAAGACTCTGTTGCTTACTGGAAAAATGTCGACCTGTATATTGGCGGTACCGAACATGCCACCGGGCACCTGATCTATTCAAGGTTTTGGAACAAGTTCCTTGTCGACCTCGGGTTGTCCAAAGAGGAAGAACCATTCCGGAAACTGGTCAACCAGGGGATGATATTGGGACGGTCTAATTTTGTTCACCGGGTCAACATGGAGAAATATGCAGAATACCTGATCTGGGAACGGATTAAAAACAGTCAGTTAGGGTTTGACTTTAAAAAGAAATTCAAGGATGGGCACAGGCGATTTGACTTCTATTGCGAAAAAGTTAAAGTGGTGCTTGAGATAAAAGCATTTCAAAAACTGGAGAAACTTCGATCAAGATACGAGGATTATTTTAGCAAAAACGACTATAGATTGTTACTGATACCCTTATACCAGATCATCTACAACCTGGATGAGGTCATTGCCCGTATTGAAAATATGTTGCAAGGCAATAAAGTCCATTCCTTCATGGAAGAAGACCACAAGGAATTGAAACCATTTTTTGTTTCAAAAAACATCAAAGACAGGGAATTATTCAGCACTGAACTGCATGTGGATGTTAACCTGGTAGAAAACGACCTGCTTGATATGGAAGCCTTTAAAAAGTGGAGGCCGGAATTTAAAGAGGCTGAATTCATCCTGGAAGACGGAAAATATGTTTGCAGTTATGCAATTGAAAAAATGTCGAAATCGATGTTTAATGTGGTCAACCCGGATGATATTATTGAAAAATACGGGGCCGATACTTTTAGGATGTACGAAATGTTCCTGGGCCCTATCAGCGACCATAAGCCCTGGAATACCGATGGCATTGAAGGCGTATTTAAGTTTTTAAAAAGGTTCTGGAACCTGTTTTTTGATCAGCAGGGGCAATTCAATTTAAGTAATGACAGCCCCACCGGTGAGGAGTTGAAGATATTGCACAAGACCATTCAGAAAATAGGAGATGATATTGAAAAGCTATCATTCAATACCAGTGTCAGTGCCTTTATGATTGCCGTCAACGACCTGCAAAAAATACATTGTAATAAAAGGCAGATACTCGAACCAATGGTGGTTCTGTTATCACCTTTTGCCCCCCATATCTGTGAAGAACTCTGGAAAATGTGCGGACACGGGGATAGTGTGACCCAAGCAGCTTTTCCGCAATTTAACCCTGCCTACATAACCGAAGATGAATTTGAATACCCCGTGTCAGTAAACGGGAAGCTCAGGACAAAAATCAAACTCCCACCGGACATCCGAAAAGAGGAAGCTGAGAAAGTTGTTTTGGATGATGAGATCATAAAAAAATGGACATTTGAAAAAACAATCAGAAAAATAATTTTTGTTCCAAAAAAAATCATCAATATTGTTGTGAGTTAAAAAATAAATTTGAATCAATAAATCCGTATCATGAAAAAAATTGCCATTTTTTACGGTTCAAAAGGTGGAAACACTGAATTGGTAGCTAACAAGATTCATAAAGCTGTTGGCACTGATCAGGCAGATATTTTCGCAATTCCTGATGTATCTCCTTCTAAGGTGATGGAATACGATAACCTTATTTTTGGTGTATCAACCGTTGGTGCCGATTCCTGGGACCAGGGCCATGCACACAGCAGTTGGGACAGCTTTTTTGTGGAATTAAATAATTTTGACCTGCATGGTAAAAAAGCTGCAGTTTTTGGTTTGGGTGACCAGATTATCTATCCCGATCATTATTGTGATGACATGAAAATTGTCTATGACCATTTGAAAGAACAAGGAACTGAAATGGTTGGCGAATGGCACGATGAAGACTATGAGTATTCCGATTCAAAAGCTGTTGTTGATGGCCATTTTATCGGCCTTGCCCTTGACGAGGATCAGCAGTTTGACCTGACAGCAGCCAGGATAGAAAAATGGACCGGGCAATTGAAAAACGAATACGGATTTTAGGATAAAACCCGGCTAACAATGAATGACACCCCGATTGACTTTAGTATTGTAAAAAGAAATATTGAACAAAGCGGACTTAAAAAGGTAGGAAATGCTTCCATCAGGGAAATCCTGAAACTTGTCAGTAAAATCGAAGATGAGAGTGGAGAAAAATTCATCCGGATGGAAATGGGCATTCCCGGACTTAGCCCATCCAAAGTTGGCGTTGATGCTGAAATCGAAGCATTAAAAAAAGGTGTTGCCGCCATTTATCCCAATATTGAAGGGATCCCCCAATTAAAAACCGAGATAAAGCAATTTGTCAAACTTTTCCTGAATATTGAGGTTAGCGTTGATGGTTGTTTGCCTACCGTGGGCAGCATGATGGGCGGATTTGCCTCTTTTATGACCTTAGGGCGCTTTGACAAAAAACGGAGGAAAACACTGTTTATCGACCCGGGGTTCCCGGTACAGAAACAACAACACAAAGTTCTCGGCCAGGATTATTACACTTTCGATGTGTACAATTACCGGGGTGAAAAACTACGTGCTAAACTTGAAGAATACCTTTCGAAAGGTGATGTCATTTCAATCCTTTATTCAAATCCCAACAATCCTTCATGGATCTGTTTTACAGAAGAAGAACTGAAGATCATTGCAGAACTGGCCGATCAATACAATGTTGTTGTTATTGAAGACCTGGCTTATTTCGGAATGGATTTCAGAAAAGATTACAGCAAACCCGGGCTGCCCCCATACCAACCCAGTGTTTCTCAATACACCGATAACTATATATTACTGATATCAAGTTCGAAAGCTTTCAGCTATGCCGGACAAAGGATAGGGATGCTTGTCATTTCTGACAAAGTATTCAACATGGAATCAGAAGACCTTCTGAGATATTATACCCAGAATAAATTTGGCAGGGCCCTTATTTTCGGTTCTATTTATTCAATAAGTTCCGGAACAGCCCATTCGGCACAACATGCGCTAACTGCCATACTGAAAGCTGTCAATGATGGAAGTTACCACTACCGTGACGAAGTCCTTGATTATGGTAAAAAGGCCGTGGTGATGAAGAAAATATTTCTTAATAACGGTTTTCAAATAGTTTACGAAAAAGACCTGGATGAACCCATTGCCGATGGATTTTATTTCACCTTTGCCTATCCCGGAATGACAGGGGTTGACCTTTTGGAAGAATTGCTTTATTACGGTATCAGCGCAATTTCTCTTGATATTACTGGTAGCGAACGCCATGAAGGGCTACGTGCCTGTGTTTCCCTGGTTACGCGCAGCCAATTCCCCGACCTGGAGTACAGGTTAAAATGTTTTCACAAAGACCACTCCTAATCACAGGGCGAAAATCAACTACCTGATCCGTTTACTGCATCAACCGGAAAATGATGTAATATATACTGAACGCACTCAAAAAGATAATTCCGATCCAACTGTAAATTTTCAGCCATAATCCGGGCTTCCCTTCCTTAGGCATGTGTTTATGGGTCACTACCATGTAATTCAGGATGGCAAACGCAGGTGCGGTAACAAACGAAACAGTTGTGGCAAGATCGACCATAAACCGCATGGTATTGCTTAATACGGTGAGCAAAGCAATGGTTCCTGCTATTAAAATAAAGCTCCATATCCAGAATAATTTCCTGGCATTATCCTTTTCCGGATCTTTACTATTCATCAGGATATTTGTTGCCGGAGCCAATACCCTCGGATAGGCATCAAATACAGACAAGGTAGTACTAAACATGGTAGCCAGTGCAGCTAAGGCTATCAACCAATACGACCAGTTTCCAAGACTCGTGGTGTAAAGTCTGATCAATTGACCGGCAAACTCCACCCCTTTTTCTGAGGCTGTTTCACCACTCCTGAACATAACCAGGGCACCCAATGTTAAAAACCCAAGCGCTAATAAAGCCGTTCCGATATAGCCAATGTTGAAATCGGTCAGTGATTGTTTTAATTTAGGTTTGTACCCCAATTGATCATTTTTAGCCACTGACCAGACAGAATGCCACACAGACACATCAATCGGTGCCGGCATCCAGCCAATAAATGCTACAAGAAAGAAAATATTGGCTTTGACACCCCAATCCCAGGAAGTTCCGGCAAATTTGGCAGGATCATAATTATTGGAAAAACCGAAAATAACGGCCATTATAGTTGATAAAGCAAGAATAACAATAATATATTTGATCAGTTTATCCAGCGCCTTGTATTTTCCCACAAGCAAAATGACGATGACACCCAAAAGAATAATTGCAGTGATAATTATCGGATTGATGGATATATGAAAAATGTTTCCCAGCAGTCCGGCCGTAACAATGGTCACCGCAGCCTGGATGGCAAACATGGTAGCAACTGTAAGGAGGAAATACAAAATGACTGCCCACCTGCCAAGCTTGTGATAACCGGAAACCAGGCTATGCCCGGTAACACTGGCGTAACGGGGCCCAAACTGAAAAAATGGATATTTAATGGCATTGGCCAAAATAATAATCCATAGCAATTCAAATCCAAAACTGGCTCCTGCACGGGTGGACTGAACCAGGTGCGACACACCTACTGCGGCTCCGGCATATAACAAACCCGGCCCAAGCATCCTGACAAATTTTTTGATATCCATAACTGAAGTTTGCTGGCGAATTTAAACTGATTTTTTTATAAAAATGAATTAATCAATTAAAGGTCAGACAAAATAATTGAATTTCGAGCAATGGTCAGGCATTATCCTGGCATTGAAAATCAATAAGCCAGCTTATGAACTATCGTTAAACCTGATTTTTCAATCGACCATATTGTATCTGAATAATGCAAGAATTTTTCAGGTAAAATACTTTAAGTTACTCCCTCATATTAGTTCTTACCACCTCAGTCCAGATATTCTCTTTTTACCACCAGCATCAACCAGTTATCCTCAAGTTCGAGATATCCCTGCTCGTAACAAAAAAAGTACTCCTTCCCTGTTTTAGTTCTGTACATACTGGTAAAAAAATTAAAATTGAATCCTTTCCCGATAAGTTTCTCTTTGCGGATTTTTACCTTGTTGTCAGGATTTAACTCAGCCAGTATCCTTCGGTTTTTCCTGAGGGTGTAATTAACATTCCTCACGTAGTTATTTACATCCTTGTTTTGACGGTTGTTGTAGGTATTTCGGCATTGGTCAGAACAAAACTTCTTGTCGGCCCTTCCAACAAACTCATCACCGCATTCCATGCACTTCTGTTTCATATTCCTGATTTTTAATGACAAATGTAGGAAATAATTTTGTATAAACGACAACAAACGGTTACAAACGAATGTTAACCGGATACAAATAGTTATTAACCGACTCGGTTTTCGGGGCCATTTTACTTTTGAATCGTCAATTTGATTGAAATTGATTTTGATTAAAAATTATGTTACACCATTAAATTTTAGAACCATGAATACTTTAAGAAACAGAGTACAACTCATCGGACACCTGGGACAAAATCCTGAAGTTAAAGAAATCAAAGACGGGAAAAAAGTAGCCCGCTTTTCCATTGCAACCACTGATGCTTACCGCGACAAAGACGGCAACACGGTTAAAGATACCCAATGGCACAACCTGGTGGCCTGGAACGGCAATGCTACACTGGCTGAGAAATACCTTGAAAAAGGTAAAGAGGTTGCCATTGAAGGAAAACTGACTTCACGCAGCTACGAAGACAAAGAAGGCAACAAAAAGTATGTTACCGAAATTGTTGTTAATGAAATCCTCTTCCTGGGCAGCAAAAAGTAGCCTGGCAGCCGGCTCAGAAAAACTCCTCAAAATTTTTGGGGAGTTTTTTTTATAACCTGATTTTTATTCTATATTTGCTGCCGCAAATACATTGCGGGGTGGAGCAGTTGGTAGCTCGTTGGGCTCATAACCCAAAGGTCACAGG
>CAZVAY010000090.1:0-9233 GCA_964625265.1 uncultured Sphingobacteriales bacterium
TGACAAATGTACATGAATTTTGTAATTCCCATGGGACATAATTGATGTTTTTATTATCGAACATCCAAATTATTCCTTTTGTTCCGGCCATAGGAAAAGAGCTAAATATACTTGAAAAATCCCATGTCTGAATGAGTTTGAAAAATAATTGAATTTCTATTATTTTGTCAGCCCCTTGGGTAATTAATTCATTTTTATGAATTAATCAGGCTAAAAATTATAAATTTCGTTTCCATTTCGATTGACCTGATAATGAAAGTTGGCTATAATATTACTGTTTATGGCAGAGTCCAGGGTGTTGGGTTTAGATGGTCGGTACAGAGGAAAGCTACGGAAACAGGACTGACCGGTTATGTTAAAAACCAACCTGACGGGAGTGTCCTGATCCGTGTTGAAGGAGAGGAATACCAGGTAGGCCGCTTAATTGAATGGTGCAAAAGAAACCCGGCAAGATCGATTGTAAAGTCAATTGACATTGAAATTTGTAACATCAAGGAATATAAACGTTTCGACATCAAAGTTTAACCAAAAAATATCCGAATATGAATGCAAGAAAACTGTACAAACAACTCGTCTTTCTTTTTGCTATTTTACTAATGGGAGGTCTTTCCTTATTTAGCCAGGTAAAAACGCCCGGACAATATCTCGGAAAATCGCCCGGTACTGATAAAACACTCTTCACCTATGAAAAGATCATTGAATATTTCAAATACCTGGATGAGAATTCACCACGTTTGCAACTTGTTAAGATAGGAGAATCATCATTGGGGAAACCCATGTATATGGCAGTCATATCTTCCGAAACCAATATTAAAAACCTGGAGAAATTAAAGCAAATCAACAAAGCGCTGGCGCTTGACTTTACACTGGGTAAAGAACTTGTGGATCAACTTGCCTTATCAGGTAAAGTCTTTTTTATGGAAACATTGTCCATGCATGCCAACGAGGTAGGCCCTTCACAAGCATCACCTGTTACAGCCTATAAACTGATATCAGCCAAGGCCGGTGACACTCTTCAGTGGCTTAATGATGTTGTGCTGATGATGGTGATAAGCCACAATCCTGACGGAATGGATATGGTGGTTGACAACTACAATAAATATTTGGGAACACAATATGAAGCATCCCGTCTGCCGGGGGTTTATCACAAATATGTCGGGCACGACATTAACCGCGATTTTGTTACACTTACACAACCTGAAAATCAGGCAATATCGTACTTAACAAGTAAAGAATGGTTTCCGCAGGTGATGGTAGAAAAACACGAGATGGGAACTACGGCTCCCCGCTATTACGTACCACCCAATCACGACCCTATTGCCGAAAATGTGGATGCCGGTTTGTGGAACTGGATGGGCATTTTTGGTTCCAATATGATCACCGATATGACCGAGCAGGGTTTAAAAGGTGTAGTTCAACATTATTTGTTTGACAATTATTGGATTGGCAGTACTGAATCGTGCCTGTGGAAAAACGTTATTGCATTCCTGACAGAATCGGCAAGTGCTAAGACCGCCAGCCCGGTTTATGTGGAGGCAAATGAAATCAGGGTTCGTGGGAAAGGCCTGTCCGAATACAAAAAGAGTGTCAACATGCCCCTGCCCTGGCCCGGTGGCTGGTGGAGGCTGTCTGATGTGATTAAATACGAAGTTACAAGCACGTTTTCAGCACTTAAAACCTGCTCGGTCAGGAAAGAAGAAATCCTGAAATTCAGGAATCAAATGTGTAAAAAAGAAGTTCTCAAAGGACTTAACGAGGCTCCTTACTATTATATCCTGCCGGTGAAACAGACAGACAGGAGTGAACTGATTGGCATGCTTGAGTTACTTGACAGACATGGGATACTCAGTTATGTATCATCGAAAGATATCTATTTTGATGGTAAGTATTATCCGGCAGGCAGTGTAGTTGTACCTTTGGCCCAGCCTTTCCGTGCCTTTATCAAGGAAGTAATGGAAAAACAGAAATTTCCGGAAAGACATTACACTTTCAATGGTGACTTGATCAGGCCATACGACATTACTTCCTGGTCGTTGCCCCTGCACCGTGGGCTGCAATATGATGAAATAAATTCACGGATCCTCGCCCTTGACACCAATTTGATCAAGCTTACATTCCCGCTTCCAAAATCGTTTAATGTCCCGGATACTACCCGTTATCTTTTGTTGACATCCGGCAATAATGAAAGTTATAAACTGGCTTTTTTCGCACTTGGGAAAGGTTTAAAGGTGAGCCGGACAACAACAAAGATCCTTGACAACAACCTGTTTATTCCTGCCGGAAGCTTTATCGTTGAAAATAGCGGCCCCGCTTTTATGGATATGACAAAAATGATGAATGTGGCTCCGTATTTTGTAAGAAAAAACAAAGACCTGCCGGTAGAAGAACTGAACATACCAAAAATTGCCCTGGTCGAAACATGGTACCACGACATGGATGCAGGTTGGACGAGGTATATTCTGGATACTTACCAAATTCCCTTCAAAGTGTTACATCCGGAGGATTTTGAAAAGGCTAACCTAAGCCAGGATTTTGATGTGATCATCTTCCCTGATGCTTCAAAAGATGTATTGCTCAATGGCAAGATAAAAAGCCGCGAAGGGGAATACTTCCCTACAGTGTATCCACCTGAATTTACCAAAGGAATGGGCAACGTTGGGAAAAACAACCTATTGAAGTTTATTGACCAGGGTGGAATCATCCTCTGCTGGGGTAATTCAACAGGATTATTTATGGGTGAACAGAAATTAAAGAAAAGCAAGGATGAAAAGGAGAACTTCTGGTTCCCGGTAAGGGACCAAACCAAATCCTTGCAAAAGGGTGGATTATATTGTCCGGGCTCATTGGTTAATATTAACCTAACCTCAAACTCTCCCCTGTTTTACGGCATGAATGATCATGCAGCCGTGTTTTACAGGGGCAGGCCGGTATTGACTACACGTGTCCCTGATTATGACATGGACAGGCGTGTTTTGGCTACTTTTCCGGGTAAAGACGACATTCTTGCCAGTGGTTATTTGACTAAAGGGGAACTTTTGGAAGACTACCCTGCCATTGTTTGGGTTAAGAAAAATAAAGGACAAATGATCTTTTTCTCTTTTAACCCCCAGTTCAGGGCTTCTACAACGGGTATATTCAAATTGCTTTTTAATGGAATATTATTCCCACAAGATTTTGAGCCCAAATAACGATTTTAACTTTATGCTCTTGTAAATTCAGGTATTTTTATCTGCTCTTTCTAAACCCTGCAATCACACCGAAAGTTCTCATTTCCGTGAGAAAATATTGAACATGGCGGGTTATTTCTTCGCTTCGTTCGAGGTGAAATGCAGATTCGATCTCATTCCAAAAATGAGTGGATATATTTCCTTCACTACTGATCCGATTCAGAATAAAAACATGCAGTGGGGATATCTCCATGAATTTGACTTCATAAGATTCAGGATGCCTGAAACCCAGAATATAATAATTTCCTACACCTGACAGGGGTTTGTTGACATCAAAGTGGTGAACAGGATAGCTAAACTGCTCCAGACGCAGAGCCGGGTTCAGGACAATGTCATTTTCAAAAAAGTGGCCTTCCTCTTGTATGCCGGGCAACTTTGAATCCTCCCTGGTAAATAATTCTATCTCGAGCCATTCAAATAATAGCAGGTCTGACAAATAGGGTTTTTCATATTTGTTGTCCCAGTCATTTTCCCTGGCATAATCAACAAATTCAAGAGGCATTTTCCATATATAGGGCGACCTGCAATTGTGATTTTTAAAAAAATCGAAAACTATTTCCGACCATATTTTTTCACCGACTGTTTTTTGGCAAATAGGAAAAGCATTTTCAAGGTTGCTTTTAACAACATTAAATACCAAACGCCTGTATTGGGGTAACCTGTCTTTGTTTGCTCCTTTGATGTCGACCAATTCGCCTGAGCGACAATAATCGCTGAGTTGCCCCTGGTAAAAGTATGTTTCAGGCAATAGCTTCATCCGGCACCTCCCAGTATTTTTGGCTCATAGTTCTTAAAACATTCATTTCTTCGGCAATACTTTCGAGGTCATCAAAATTATAGTCCCGCTCAAGGAGAACAGGTACGGGTTTCATTTTTTGAACCGTAAAATCAAAAAGCTTGTAGACAGGATCAATAATAGGTTCCCCGTGTGTGTCGATGATCAGGTCATCGGATATTTTTTTATGCCCTGCCATATGGATATACGATACTTTATCCAATGGTATATCTGATATAAACTGCTGTGCATCATATCCATGGTTAAATGCATTGACATACACATTATTTACATCCAGCAAAAGATTACATTCCGAACCTGCAACAATTTGATTTAAAAAGTCAATTTCAGGCATTTCAGGTGCAACCGGTGTATAATAGGATACATTTTCTATGGCGATAGCCCTGCCCAGGAAATCCTGGACTTCTTTTAGTCTGGCTACCACATGGTTAATTGCGTCTTTTGTAAAAGGAATAGGCAAAAGGTCATACAGGTGGGCATTTTCGAATTTACTGTAACTCAAATGCTCTGAATATATCTGCACTTTGTTGTTGTCAAGGAAGTCCTTCAGTTGTCTGAGGAATTCCTGATCCGGGGGCTCGGGGCTTCCGATAGAAAGGGAAAGTCCGTGGTTGACTGTTGGGAAGCGATTGATGGCTGTGTGCAGGATGTTGCCCCAGTAACCGCCCAGACCAATCCAGTTTTCCGGTGCAAATTCGATAAAATCGGGATTGAAAATATCTGAATTCATAATCTCATCTGCAATATCCCTCCTGAAACCTATGCCTATGCCTTTAATCATGGTGGATTCGTTTATTCAATTCCACATTTACCTTCGCCACATTTGTTTTCTGTAGTTTTGGTGGTTTTCGTTGTGGTTTTCTTTTCAGCTTTAGTGGTTTTGGTCTGTGTTTCTTCACCACATTTCCCTTCACCGCATTTGCTTTCATTCGTCTTTGTCTTGGCTTCTTTATTCTTCGAAGGTGCTTTGGTTTTTGTACCTTCTTCACCGCATTTTAATTCAAGCTTCATGACCTGTGAACTAACAGTGTGTATGCTGTTGTTAAGAATGTCAGCGCGAATTTCATGGGCAGACCCCAGATTTTCAAAGTTGAACAAGTTGTTGGATTGAACCGGTGTTACAGAGGCAAGGCCAATTACGGTTCCTGTTAATAATACTCCTTTAAGCAGGAGGTTCTTTTGTTTGTTGTTGGAATTATTCATGGTATTAAAATTTGTTTTGAAAAAAATTCACTTAAGTAGTCGCAACAATCAAGAATACCTTACACTTTTTTCAGGGAATTTTTTCCAGAGCTTTAATTCCGGACACAACAAACTGTTTTTGATAATAATAGGTATAGAAAAAACCCCGGTGAAAAATCCACCAGGGTTATTTGATATGTCTGAATGTTTACTATTGGATATCGAGCGAATAAGGAACAATCATATACGGACCGTTATATTGCCTTACCTGTTGAAGTTTCCTGTATAAGTTATAATCTTCGCCAAGGGCATTTTCGACCACTCTCGTTTTAATCTTCAACGAGAAATCACTAAATATCTTTTCAAATGGATTTTTGATCTTTGGCAAAATTTTCAATCTGTAATTTTCCAGACCGGCCATACCGGCAGCTATTTCAATGGCATCGTCCATTCCGCCCAGTACGTCAACAAGGCCAATTTCAAGTGCTTGTTTTCCACTCCATATCCTTCCCTGACCGAAGGAGTCAACTACTTCAACCGGGATATTCCTGCCGGCTGCGACCTTTGACGTAAACTGTTGATAAACATCATCAATCATTGATTGGAGTATTACTTTTTCATCTTCTGTCATAGTCCGGTTTGGATTGGCTAAGTCGGAATAATTACCTGTGCTTATCCGGCTGAACTGAATACCGAGTTTATTTTTCCAGAATTCTTCCATATTGGCAAATATGCCGATTACGCCAATAGAACCGGTGATGGTATTGGGCTGGGCAACAATGGTGTCGGCAATACAGGAGATGTAATAACCTCCTGATGCTGCCACATCACCCATTGATACCACAACAGGCTTGCTTTCTTTCGCCAGCTTAACTTCCCTCCAGATAATATCAGAAGCCAGGGCACTCCCCCCGGGTGAATTTACCCTGAGGACAATGGCTTTGATATCATCGTTCAACCTGGCTTTCCTGATGGCCTTGGAAAGGCCTTCGGCACCGATTGAGTTGACGGAACCCTTGCCCATACCTATTTCGCCTACCGCATAAATAAGGGCAATTCTGTCTTTGGTATATTCTTTCTTTTTCTTTTTTTCAACATAACTGTGCTTGTATTTCTCCAGGCTGACCATCCTGAGTTTTTCAACATCAAGCCTGTCTTTCATGAGTTCATACATTTCATCTGCATACAGGGCACTGTCTATCAATCCGAATTTAACCGCATCGGAAACTCTCCTGACTTTAAAATTCGCAGCAACATCTTTGATATTTTCCGGATTTAATTTCCTGCTTTCACAAATCTTTGCAATGTACGCATCATACAAGGGAAAAATAAATTCTTCCAGTTGCAGCCTGTTTTCTTCAGTCATTTCGTAATGATCAAAAGATTCACCGGCTGATTTGTACTTACCATGCCTGATGACAATAGGTTCAATATCCAATTTATCAAACATACCCTTGAGATAGGCAGATTCCGAGTTAAACCCATCAAAGATAAACATCCCTTCAGGTTGCATATAAATACCGTCAGCCACCGATGCCAGGTAATAACTTCCTTCTGACATGATACTACTGTAAGCATAAATAAATTTACCTGAGGTTTTGAAATCAATCAGGGCTTCCCTGATTTCCTCAAGCGTTGCAAATGATGCGGGAGTAACCATCAGGTTAAGGTAAATCCCCTTGATCCTGTCATCCGTTTTGGCTTTGGCAATGTTATCGACAATATCCTTGAGTGAAACCGGGAAAACGGCTTCATCAGGAAAGATGTCAAGGTCGTACAATGGATTTTCATCGGTTCGTTCAACAATGGGTTTATTCAGGTTGATCCGTAAGATTGTATTCTCCTTTACAGTAACCTCTTTGCCTGATATTTTATTCGAAGTTTTTGAAGCAACATAACTCATAACACCTATCGCAATGAATACTGAAATCAAAGCAATAACAATATAGCCGAAGATAAACCCCAACATACTGGCAAATACATATTTAAAAAATCCTTTCATAGTTTTTTGATTTAATGTTTAAATTAAAAAATCAATGACAATCTGTTTAGTAATAAACAAACCGTCTTGACAAATTTAGTAAAATTGGCAAGACGGCTGTAAAAAAGTATTAATATTCAAGATAATTATTAAAAATCGATCAAAGCAATACCCACAGAAAAAGGATACATTTCAGGACCTTTGTTCGGTTCGAATAATTGTACCAGTGAGTAATTGGCATACAATACCATGTTATCACCAAATCCGACCCTGGCCATCAGGCTGTATTTAAACGGGTTGATATGATAATCGCCCTTTGCTTTTTCTGTATTATCATTGTCAGAACGGACTGTTTTGGTTTTTGAGCCAATGTTGTAACCAAAGAGAACTCCTGCACCCAGGTGTAAGGCGTTTGAAGGCCTGCTTCCCGTATTGATTTCGAAGAATAAGGGCACTGTCAGGTAAGATACCCTGAGTTTGGATTTTTTTAGTTGAACAACTGTATCGACATAGCCGGTAAGCATATTGGGGTTGTCAACAAGGCGGGTATCGTTGCGGAATTTGTAGTTATTGATCTCAAAACCCAGGCCTGTAGCCAGATCAAAATAGTTTTTAATAATCGGGATATCTTTTTCAAACAGGTTCAGGCCCACTGTTATTGATTTGGAATAATTCAGTTCCATAAAATCATAATTGGCGGGCAGGTCGAGTTTGTTTGACGGGTTCAAATATCCACCCACACCCAGTTCCAGTCCTGACCACATTTCGTATTTACTGCCTGATTTGCTTTTGATTTTATGCTTGTGCTTGTGATGGCCACCATCTGATCCCGTGTCCTCATCATCTTCAGTGATCCTCAGGTCATAGTTGCCAATTTTTATACTTACGGTATCTTTTTCAACATCAGAGATAGCTTTTCCTTTTAACACGGCAACTCCTGATACATCAAGATTATGTACATCGGGTTCTCCGTAAAAAAGCAATTTGGCAGCGCCCGAAATTTCACCGGTTATTTCTTCACTGGCCTGAATAATAACATCTCCTGCGCCACTAACATCTACACGGGTGATTTTGGTGGCAAAGTTCTTAGCGTTCAACTTGGCAGCACCGCTTACTTCAAATTCATGGACTTCGGCTTCGCCTTTTAGGACAATCCCGGCTGCACCGCTTACTTCGGTTCCCAGTGTACGTACATAAAGTTCCAGATTTATTTTAGTTGTGCCACTGGCTTCGATGGTAAAATCTCCGTTTTTAATGGGTGTTTTTGATTCAACCCGGCCTATATGTGAGCAATCCAGACCGGTAAGGTCAACGAAGTAAACATTAATATCTGCCTTATCCTTCAGGTCACCACCATCTATTTCCAGTTCATTTCCATCAACTTCAAATGAGATGTTATTGGCTACTGAGGCCCCGCCAATAATCTCGATTTTGTTGGTATCAGACTGGTATAGGTTTACATTTAATAAACCACTTTCGATATTTATCCGGTTAAATGGCTTCAGGTACTTTACCAGCATTTTGATAGTTACCGTATCATTGGGGGCCGTCTCATTGGAATCATTTTCCTGAGCCAATAAGCCGGCTGAGAGAGAGAATAGAATTGTCAATAGTAAAAATTTTTTCATTGTACTGATTTTTAATCTTTTGTTTTACTTCAAGCTGACGGTTAACCCGTATGTTTTGTTACATTATTCGTTATTTTTATTAACAGGAATATTGAAATTCACTGCCGGAGAAGAAAATGCAAGTTGAGAAACTTTACCATCTTCCCGGTACTTAGGTTTTAGGTCGTATTCTTTTCCAAAAAGCCTGGCCACACCTTTAACGCCTGCACTTGCTACATCCCAGAAAGTCACCTTTTGCCCTGGGTCTTCTTTTCTTAACAAATCTTCCCTGAGCTTTTCATTCAGATAAGCATTTAAAGGTTTCACATTATCTGATGTGTATGTTTTGGTGTTTTGCTCATATTCAATCCAAAGCCCACCCTGCTGTCAAGCAATAGCAGCAGGGTGACTATTTTTATTTTCGACAATTACGAAAGGAA
>CAZVAY010000091.1:0-9228 GCA_964625265.1 uncultured Sphingobacteriales bacterium
ATAAACGATCATAATAAATACACCACCAACAAACCCCCATTCCTCAATGATGATTGCATAGATGAAATCGGAGTAAGGGTTGGGGAGGAAGTTTTTTTGTCTGCTATGCCCGGGACCCGAGCCTAATAATTCGCCTTTGGCAATAGCAATTTTGGCTTGTTGAGCCTGATAGGATTCTTCGGTATGGTCAACATAGCTCTCAATCCTGGCTTGCCAGGTCGATATCCTTCCCGGAGCACCCAGTTGGATAGCCAGAAAAATAGCCAGTGAAGCTACCGCAACCAGGGAAATGATAAACAATGATAAGTGTTTGAATCTCACGCGGCCAATGAACATCAGCATGATAGAGGAAATAAAGATCATGGCTGCTGTTGAAAGGTCAGAAGGGGCAATAAGGCCGCATACAGCGATTATTGCCAGTGAAATAGGAATAAATGTTTTTTTAAAATCCTTGACCACCTCCTGTTTTTTGGAAAGAAATCTGGCAATGAACATGATCAGAGCCAGTTTTGCCAGGTCGGATGTCTGGAAAGTGATACTTGTCCCGGGTAAAACAAGCCAGCGCTTGGCTTCGTTGATACTTGGGCCAAATATGTAGGTCAAAGCCAGCAATGGAAATGTGATATATAGCAACACCTGGGCTATCCTTGAAAAATAGATATAGTTAATACGGTGAACAAAATACATGAGCAGTAACCCAGCGAGGATAAAACCCAATTGCCTGAACAGGTAATACTCAGTGTTGCCGGCTTTTTTCATATAGGCCAGTGAACCGGTTGAACTATAAACAACCAGGACGGAAAATATTGTCAGGATAAAAACGACAAGCCATATCTGCAGGTCGCCCTTGATTCTGCTCATTAACCAGTTCATGATCCTGTTTATCATAGTTTAGAGGCCTCTTACAGCTTCTTTAAATTGGCTCCCGCGGTCTTCATAATTCTTGAATAAATCGAAGCTTGCGCAAGCAGGTGATAAAAGCACTACATTATCTTTTTCAGCCAACCGATAGGCAATTTCAACCGCTTCCTTGATATCTGAAGTGTCGAAAATCAGGTCAAAATCATCCTGAAATGCCTCGATGATCTTTGAGTTATCAACACCCAGGCAAACGATTGCTTTTACATTGTCTTTTACCAGTGGTTTGATCTCTTCATAGTTATTGCCTTTGTCGATGCCACCAACTATCCATATGACAGGTTTAACCATACTTTCGAGGGCAAACCAGGATGCATTCAGGTTTGTTGCCTTGGAGTCGTTGATAAATTCAACCCCGTGGATATTTGCCACATGCTCCAGCCTATGTTCAATATTTTCAAAATTTGAAAGGCATTCGCGTACGATGTCGTCCCGGATGTTTTCAATACTCGCTGCCACAGAGGCTGCCATGGAGTTGTACTTGTTGTGGGTTCCCACCAATGTTAGTATGTTCATATCTATTTTAAATTTATTTTGTTCCGAAATGTTAAAATGAAGAAACCCATCCTTGATGTATGCTCCGGTATCCATAACTGTCGATGCCGAAAAAGGGATACACCTGGCGATGGGTTGATGTTCCTTTAAATAACCAGTGGTTTCAGGGTCGTCAGCACAAAAAATAAAATAATCATCTGCGCTTTGGTTCTGTAATATCCTGAACTTGGAAGTCACATAGTTTTTCATTTTGAAATCATAGCGGTCAAGATGGTCAGGGGTGATGTTTAACAGAATAGCAGTGTGGCACCTGAAATCAAAACAGTAATCAAGTTGAAAACTGCTTAACTCGAGAATAAAGTAGTCGTAGTCCTTTGTAAGTAAAAAACGGCAGATACTTGTACCGATATTTCCCCCGCAGGCTACATCCAACCCGGCATTTTTAAAAATGTGGTAGGTGAGCAGGGTAGTGGTTGTTTTTCCGTTGCTACCGGTGATGCCGATAATTCGTCCACGGGTAAAATAGCTGCCAAATTCGATATCGGAGATAATTGGGATTCCAGCTTCATTAATTTTTGTTATCACCCTGGCATTATCAGGAATGCCGGGGCTTTTAATGATAAGATCAGCGGTCAGTATTTTGGTTTCAGAATGCTTTCCTTCTTCAAAATCAATTTTATCCTGTGTGAGTTCCTTCCGGTAGTGCTCAACGAAGGACCCCAAATCAGAAACGAAAACATCAAAGCCTTTTGCCCTGGCAAGACGGGCTGCTGCAGTTCCGCTTTCACCGCCTCCCAACACTACAATATGCTTCACTTTGGTGATATCCATTATCTGACTTTCAGGGTAATGATGGTAATAAGTGCCAATGCTATACTGACAATCCAGAACCTGGCAACGATTTTAGGTTCCGGATAATCTTTTTTCTGGTAATGATGGTGAAGAGGAGCCATAAGGAAAATTCGCCTGCCTTTACCATATTTTCTTTTGGTGTATTTGAAATAACCAACCTGCAACACCACTGATAGGTTCTCCATCAGAAATACACCGCAAAGAACAGGGATCAGCAATTCCTTTCGGATGATAATGGCCAGGATGGCAATAAGCCCACCGAGTGTCAGGCTACCTGTATCGCCCATAAATACCTGTGCCGGGTATGCATTGTACCAGAGAAATCCAATACAGGCTCCCAGTAACGCACCCATGAAGATAACTACTTCACCCAGGTTAGGGATGTACATGATATTCAGGTATTCCGAAAAACGTGTGTTACCCGAAACATAGGCCAGAATGGCCAGGGTTATTATTGTGATACTTGACACCCCGGCATTCAGGCCATCGAGGCCATCAGTAAGGTTGGCTCCGTTCGACACGGCCACAATGATCAGAATGATGATTGGGATGTAAATCAGGAACGCCCACTTTCGGTAATCAGGGCCTATAAATGCAAGGATCTTTGCATAATCCAGTTCATTGTTCTTGATAAATGGTATGGTTGTTCTCGTTGAATGATGGTCAACAAGATATTCCTTTTTGGCTGCATCAAACCGGACAACAGAATGGTTGTCCTGAAATGTCTCTTTCTGAATTTCAAATTGTTCGGGAGTAAGTACTTCCCTGACCGTTACATGATTGTTGAAGTACAGGGTTGCACCAACGATGATCCCCAGGCCTACCTGGCCGATGATCTTTGCCCTTCCCCTAAGTCCCTGTTTATTATGTTTAAATACCTTAATATAGTCATCGACAAAGCCGATAAAGCCTAACCAGATTGTTGCAATAATTACAAGTATGACGTAAATGTTGGTCAGGTCGGCAAATAGCAAGGTAGGGACCAGCACGGATAATAAAATGATGATGCCACCCATGGTAGGTGTTGAAGCTTTGTTGTAACGGTCTTCCAGGCCCAGGTTCCTGACTTCATCGCTGATCTGTTTCGACTGAAGATATCTGATTATAGCTTTGCCTATAAACAATCCCACAAACAGGGATAACAGAATAGCCATTGAGGTCCGGAAAGAAAGGTATTGGAATAACCCTGCTCCGGTCATGTCAAATTCCTTATCGAGGTATGTAAATAAATGATACAGCATATCGGTTTATTTCATTAAGTACTTCTGGAGTTGTTCTTTATCGTCAAAATGTGATTTTATTCCTTTTACATCCTGGTATTCCTCATGGCCTTTGCCAGCAACGAGAATAATGTCTCCCGGCCTGGCCAGCCTGCAAGCTGTTTTTATGGCCTGGCCTCTGTTTTCAATAACCAGTACCTTATCGGAATCTTTTTCAGGAATCCCGGTTTCAATATCCCTGATTATATCTTCTGGGTCTTCAAAACGGGGATTGTCGGATGTAATGATCACTTGTTGTGAATAATCAACGGCAATTTTTCCCATTTCAGGCCTTTTGGTTTTGTCCCTGTTTCCACCACAGCCGAAAACGGTAATTACCTTGTTATTCGAAGTATTTATTTCAGTAATTGTCCTGAGTACATTCTCAAGTGCATCCGGTGTATGGGCATAATCCACAATGGCATAAATACCCTCACTATTGCGCAGGATTTCAAATCTTCCACTGACCGGATGTGATTTACTCAAAGTAGTCAGTGTATCTTCCCCGGAAAATCCAAGTGCTCTGGCACATGCATAAACAGCCAACAAGTTGTATGCATTGAAAATCCCGGTTTTATCTGTAAAAAATTCTGTGTTGTCAAATTGAAGTTGCATGCCGTTAAAGTCAATTTGCATGACTTTGCCTTTATAATCTGCTGTGTTTTTCAATCCGTATATATACTTTTCGGCCTGTGTATTCTGCAGTATGACCATCCCGTTTTTATCGTCTGCATTGGAAATGGCAAAAGCGGTTTTGGGTAGGTTATCAAAGAGTATTTTTTTGGCATTTAAATATTCTTTGAATGATTTGTGGTAATCAAGATGGTCATGGGTAAGGTTTGTAAAAATTGCCCCGGCAAACCGAAGCCCTTGCACCCGTTGTTGTACCAAAGCATGGGAACTGACTTCCATGAAACAGTACTCACAACCTGAATCAACCATTTCAGACAACATTTTATTTATCTGCAAGGGGTCAGGTGTGGTATGTGAGGCTTTAACTTCCCGGTCGTTGATAAGAATTTTAATTGTAGAAAGGAGTCCGCTCTTAAATCCCTGGTCCCTGGTAAAATGATAGAGAAGGCTGGCTATGCTGGTTTTTCCATTTGTACCTGTAATACCGATCAGGGTGAGTTTTTCAGACGGATGTTCGTACCAGGCCGATGCAGCCAGTGCCAGTGCCCGTGCTGTGTCTTTGACTTGCAAATAGGTGATTCCAGGTTGCAACATTTCAGGCCTTTCTTCAAGAACAATGGCAGTTGCACCTGATTCGATGGCTTTACCGATATATTTATGCCCGTCTGTTTGGGTTCCTTTAATGGCAAAAAACAAACTTGTGCTCCGTACCTGCCTGGAATCAAACTCAGGTGCACCGGTATTCAGGCTGTCATCACCCTGAATGAGCTTGTAAGATACCTGATTCAATATGTCCTTGATTTCAGGCATCAACTCCTTAGTTTTAGTTTGATTAAGGTGTTTTGTTCAATTGGTGTCCCGGCTTTCAACGACTGGCTGGCGACCAGCCCTGTTCCTTTGAACTCGACTGTTAATCCTAAATTCTCCAGAAGGTAGAGAGCATCCGAAAGGACCATTCCCCTTACGTCCGGAATCTTTTTGGGTTCAATGGTTTTCGGATACAGGCTGATCTCTTTTTTAGACGGAACAGCATACACCCAGTCTCCGGCTTGTCCATTCATCTTCATGTCAATCCCCAGGATGCTGCTTATGACGACCAGGTCATTTTTGTTCCCGTATTTGACAAAATCAAGATGGGAATAATTAGGGGAGTATTTTTTTGCATAAAATGGAACGTGCTGGGTGGTGTAAATTTTTTCAGCAATATTCTTGAAGACAGGGGCAGCGACAAAAGCACCATAGACTGAACCGCTTTTCGGATTGGTGATGACGATAATACATGAGTATTTCGGATTGTCAGCCGGAAAAAACCCTGCAAATGATGACTGGTAAGTTTTCTTTTTGCTGTAACTCCCTTCTGATGCAACTAATGAAGTCCCCGTTTTACCGGCAATCTGGTATTTTGGGGTGAATATATTTTTGGCTGTTCCGTTCTCAACAACTCCTTTCATCATAGGAATCAGGTAATCCAGTGTTTTTTGCGAACAAATCTTTTTATCGAGAACAATCGGTTCGAAATTTTCGATTTCTTTGCCCACTTTTTTTACCTGGGTTACAAAAACAGGTTTCATCATTTTGCCATTATTGGCAACTGCATTGTAAAGGGTAAGTAGCTGCAGGGGTGTGATCTGTAACTCATATCCTACAGACATCCAGGGTAGCGTTGTGCCACTCCAGTTTTTATCTCCGGGATACTTAAACACCGGTTTACCTTCCCCTGCAATCTGGAATCCAAGGGGTTCGGTAATATGGAGATTAACCAATTGATGAATAAAATCTTCAGGGTTTTTGGAAAAATTCTCAAAAACAAGCCTGGAGAATGCTACGTTGGAAGATACTTCAAATGCACGTTTAAATGTAATTACACCAAAACCATTGCTGGAGGCATCACGCATGGTTCGGTCAAAAAACTGGAATGTTCCATCTTTGGTATCAACCAAAGTTGAGGGTTTGACAATTCCTTTTTCCAGAAGTGCAATGGCCGAGGCCAGTTTAAAGGTAGAACCAGGTTCTGTTGATGCTCCAACAGCATAATTATATGTTTCTGCATATTTTCCTTCTGTATTTTTTTTCAGGTTGGCTATGGCCCTGATGTAACCGGTTTTAACCTCCATGACAATAGCGGTTCCATTGTCTGCATCATGTTCAACCAGTGCTTTAAGTAACGACTCTTCTGCAGCATCCTGGATATTGATGTCAATAGTTGTAATAATATCTTTGCCGTCTTCGGGTTCCAGCTCATTCTCATAATTGATAGGGATCCAGTTGCCACCAGATATTTTTTGCATCAGCCTGCGTCCGCTTTTGCCTTCAAGGTATTCGTTAAAGGCTCCTTCAAGCCCTACTCCTGTCAGGTGTTTTACTTTATAACCCAGGGTCCTCTCTGCCAGGGTACCAAATGGATAGATCCTTTTACTCCTTTGCTCTGCGATAAGGCCACCCTGGTACCTGCCTTTATTGAAAAATGGTAATTGCTTTGCTTTTTTTAGCTGGATATGATTTACATTTCTTTTTAGTAAATAATATCTTTCTTGTTTTTGCCTTGCCCTGCTAATATCTGCCTTGTATTGTCTGTAAGTACGGTCTTTGAATAATTGTGACATTTTAATGCAAAAGGAATCGACATTTGTATTATAATATGCATTGTCCTTCCAGGCATAGGTTTTAAAATCCACACGTAATTCATATTTCAGCAATGAAGTCACCAGTAACTTATTATCTGCCGAATAGATATTTCCCCTGATGGGTTCAATCGTAGCATATATGGTTGTCAGGCTGTCGGAAAGTGATCTGTAATAACTACCTTTAATAAATTGTAATTTAAAGATCTGGCCGGTTACCAGCACGCCCATGACGACAAAAACAAAAAATAACAGGTAAACCCTAAGCATTATGTCTTTACGGGTATTCATTATTTTTCTTCCTTACTTATTTTTTTAGGTGGCGAACTCAATTGTTTCATACCAAGTGGTTCAACGAGCCTTGCCACTTCCGACATTTTTGTTTTTTTCATTAACTCCGATTTGCTTGTTAGTGACTGTGCCCGCAGGTCTTTCAGTTCATTCTTCAATTTGGTTTGTTCTATCATGGATCGTTCAGAGTAAAATTTGTTGCCGATGTAGATAAGAACCAGAAAGGTGAGAAAGATCACAAAGGGAATGATCCTGGGTATTTGCGACCGGGAAATATTAATGTCAAAATCCAGTATCCGGTCAAATTCCGAACTTTCTTCAATTTTTTTCCTGTTACTTTTCATTTCTCACCTTGTTTTATGGCTATTCTCAACTTTGCACTTCTTGCCCTTGGGTTTCGGCCTATTTCAATATCCGATGGTGTAATAGGTTTTTTATGGACTAACTTGAAAGGTGGTTTTGTATGGCCGTAAAGAATGTCACTCTCAATTTTTCCGCTAAATGTCCCGGACTTGAAAAAATTCTTGACAATCCTGTCCTCCAGGGAGTGATAGGTTATAATAGCTAGCCTGCCGTTAATTTTTAGTACTTCATTTGCCTGTATCAGGAAAGTTTTCAACGAATTCAATTCATCGTTCACTTCTATCCTTAAGGCCTGAAACACCTTGCTTAGGTATTTATTTTGAATATCGGCATGATGCATACAGGAAACTGCTATATCAACAAGATCCTGGATTTTCGTTATCGCTTGGTTTTTCCTGAATTCAACGATTTTTCTGCTCAGTTGACTGGCATTTTTAATTTCACCATATATGCCGAATATTCTTTGCAATTCATCCTGAACGTATGTGTTGCACACATGAGCTGCCGTCAGTTCAATGTCTTTATCCATCCTCATGTCAAGGACAGCATCAAACCTGTAGCTAAATCCTTTATCTGCCTGGTCAAACTGGTACGAAGACACACCAAGATCGGCCAATATACCGTCTACAGGCAGCGCCTCTAAAAAACGCAGGTGCCTTTTAAGGTAAATGAAATTATGGTTCACCATTGTGATCCTGTCATCTTTCAGGGCATTTTTCAGCGCATCAGCGTCCCGGTCGAATCCAATAACGCGTCCGGTATCCAACCTTTTAAGAATTTCCCTGGCATGACCTCCTCCTCCATATGTAACATCTACATAGATGCCACCAGGTTGTACATTTAACCCTTCGATGGTTTCATTTAACAAAACAGGCGTATGGTAATTACTCATCAGGTTGATCATCGTTTTTTATGTTACCCATTACATTTTCAGCGAGGTCTGCAAAGTCCTCTGGCTCATTGCTTATCAGGTTTTCGTAAGTGTCTGTGTTCCAGATCTCAATTTTGTTGGTATGGGCAAATAAAACAACCTGTTTTTCAATACCGGCATAGGTGAGTAATGCCTTGGGAACCAGGATTCTGTTGGATGCATCAAGGCTTAACTCGGTAGCACCCCTGTAAAAATAACGGACGAACTCACGGTTTGCCCTAACATAGGTATTAAGCTTGTTAATCTCCTCTGTAATCTTATCCCACTCTATTTTGGTATAAATAACGAGACATTTCTCAAAACCCCGGTTAATGACAAATATGTCATGCGTTTCAGGCGGAATTTGCTTCTTCAGCCCGGCAGGTAACATTACCCTGCCTTTGCTGTCGAGTTTACAATAATATTCTCCTAAAAAGTTTGACATGTCATTTAAACGAATTTTGGGCTATTTTATTTCCACATCTTCCCACATTTCCCCACAAATATAATATCTAATTGACATTCACCTAACATTGTTGATAAGTTTTTACCACTTTTTTCCTACTTTCCTGTTTGCTTAGGCCTGATAATAGGATGTCACCAGGGATGTATTTTTTTTAAGAGATTATTTATTAATTCACTCGGAGAAGTATCCTTTAAATGTGTTATCTTCTTATTGGAATTGAAGCAGAATAATCCAGTTGAATTAAGTCGCTGAGTTTATTAATACTAAAAGATTTTTATTTTTGAATACGGAAGGTTGAAAGTATCCATTTGCCTGTAGCTTGATAATCATTTGCATGAACCGGGATTTATTAACAGCGTTTACCCGGCTCTAAAAAAAAGATAGCCGGGAACATAAATTGTTTCTCCAGGTAGTTCGAAT
>CAZVAY010000092.1:0-9013 GCA_964625265.1 uncultured Sphingobacteriales bacterium
CTCGGCCTGTTCGACCTACCCATACGGTGAAACAGAAGATTATCCGCTAACAATTATCCCTGCCGGGGGTACCGATATTTCTATGGATGAAATTGCATCACCGGAAGTATTTGCCACAGGGCAAAACAGCATCACGGTCAGGTATCGAAACCGGGGGGCCGATACCATTACTTCTTTCAATGCCGGTTATTCATTAGTAGGTGATACCACAGTCGAAATCACTTCTGTCCAGCCGGCACAACCCATTGCCCCGGGGGCATTAGGCACTTATACATTTGCCTATCCGGTTACATTGACTGACACCAGCGCAGTGACACTGAAATATTGGGTGTCAAACCCAAATAACCAGGGTGCAGACAGCATACCTGCCAACGATACGTTGGTGAAAATAATCAAACCAGGTCTTTCCGGAACTTATAGTGTAGGCACAAACGGGTATTTTTCCTCCCCGCAAAGCTTTTTTTATTATTTGAAAATCTATGGTGTTACAGGACCTGTGACCGGAAACCTGGCGAATGGTAGTTACAATTTTAAAACCACAATAACCAATATTAAGGGTAGCAGTAATCAGAATACCATTACCCTAAGCGGAACCAACCGGAGTTATGTGAGTTTAAATCCTTCCTCATTTCAACCGGAATATAGCATTTTGTATTTGTCGGGGGCTAAATATCTGACATTTAAAAACATCACATTTTTAATAACCATGAGTATTGACATGAGCTGTGTAAGGCTTGACAATAACGCATCTTACATCACATTCGACTCCTGTGCTTTTGTAAACAACACAACAGGGCCTCATACATATTTCGGTGTTCTGGCAACGAATAACAGGATCAGCTATCAAACTGGTTATGGCAACAATGCCAATGATGTAAAAGTGAACAATTCGGTTTTTACCAACCTGAGCTACGGGTTGTATTTTGTGGGGAAAAATAACATTAACAATGTCAACAACCAATTCAACGGAAACACTTTTACAGGTATTAAAAAAGAAGCAGTTCACCTGCACAGCCAGTATAATTATAAGATCACAGGATCGAGCATGAAATCTTTTGGTGCCAGCACAGCCTCTGCTATTTATAATTACTCCTGCAGCAAAGGGAAAATCAGCGAGAATATTATTTTCCCGGGGAAAAAAGGGATTTCCCTCAACAGGGAAAATTATTCCAACACCTACGACAGTACCATGATCGTTAATAACATCATCGGAAGTTTCCTGGCCACATCCGGGCAGGTTGGGATTGAGATGGTTAATCAAACCTGGTCGGTAAGGATGTACCACAATACCATTGTCCTCGACCAGGCATCCACCAACATACAGGAGGCTGCCATCCGCCTGAATTACCCGACAGGTTTGATCATTAAAAACAATATTTTGGCTAACCTCGACAAGGGCTATATTTTTTCGCTTACTGCCAATAACTATTATGTCAAATCCATCCTCGATTACAACGATTATTATTACCCGGGAGGATCAGCCAATTATTTTTATGTCAACAGCAAGAATTACTCAACCTTGCAGGCTTTCAGAAAAGAAACTACAGGCCTGAACCCCGGACATGACGGATATTCTTATGCCAACCAGAACCCACACTTTGTTTCTTCAAGCAATTTACACCTTAGCTCTTCATATCCCCCTTTAATTGGCGAAGGCCTGAACTACACGACAGATGTGGATGGTGATCCCCGTTGTATCTACAGGGTAACAATCGGGGCTGACGAAAGCCAGTACCTGCAATTGGCTCCCAGTGCCAGCTTTACGAGTGATGATACACTCTGTTACGGAACCCCTATCACCTTTTACAATACCTGGAAGGATTCCATCGGAGTGGGTTTTAAATGGTATATCAATAGCGTCTATCAGGGCAAACAGACCCACATGACCTATACTTTTGGGCCGGGAACCTATCACGACACTATTATGCTCATTTCTGAAAATTGTAGTACCAACGATACTTTCATCAAAGTGGTTATGATTGATTCTCCGGCAACCAAACCCATGGCAGCATTTATTGCTTCTCAAAACATTTTAAATCCATTTTCAGAAGTGAATTTAATAGATTTTTCATCCGGTTGCCCATCCACCTGGAGTTGGAGCCTGTATCCCGACAGTATTTTTGATCCGGCCATTGGCAAGATCAATACCTTCAATTTTATAGCACCATCCTCACCCTACTCCCAGTCTCCCACAATCCGGATTGACTATTCAGGGAAGTATAAAGTGTGCCTGGTAGCTGGCAACGACAAGGGTACAGATACCCTGTGCATCGATGATTATATTGTTGTCAAACCCACGCACTGGATGTGCCAGTGGGCTACCATCGATATCCAGCAATCCTCATCAGGAACCTTGTTCGATGACGGTGGCGACATTTCCAATTATGCCAATAATGCCAATTGTAATTTTTTGCTAAAACCCTGTTCCGATACCATCGGGTTTTCATTCAGCCAGTTCAAGGTTTCCCCGGGAGATTATTTACGCATCTTTGACGGCCACGACAACAGTGGCTCACCCCTATGGAATACCACTAAGTATGGAATGAGTGGTATAACCGGCAATCTTTCCGATCCCGGATTTGATACTTCTTATATAGCCACTTCCGGCAAAATGTACTTTGAATGGGTGACCAATAACTACCAGAATAATGTGGGTTACATTGGGGAATGGATTGCAACGGAAAAAAGTTTTCCAAAACCAACAGCCTATTTCACCGGGCCGGATACTGCATGCCCGTATTCACCGGTGCTTTTCCAGAACCTTTCGACAGGGCCTGACCTGAACTATTTATGGACATTTGAAACCGGGCTTTATTCCAACGATTCAATAGGCTACCATACTTACTTTTTCCCTGGTACTTACACAGTTTCCCTGGTCGTTGAAAATTGTGGTGGCAAAGATACTTTCAGTAAGCAGGTGGTGATCACATACCCATTTCAGGCCCCGGCCGGGAAATTCACGGTCACTAATACCAGCCCCTTACGTTCCATAGAGCAGGTAACCTTTACAGACCAGACTACAGGTTGTGTGGAATTCAGGGAATGGAGTATTACACCAACCACCTTTAGCAATGTTAGCGGATATCCCTACGGTACCGACATCACAGTCATATTCAATGACACCGGTTGTTATACGGTCCAACTGATCACTTCCTATTCAACCCTGGCCGATACCACTATTAAAACCTGCTATATCAGGCCGATTACCTATTGCATTCCAACCGTAAGCAGCCTTTCGTCAGATGTGGGTATAAGCAGGGTGAGGTTCAATACCATTGACAACAGTACTTCTATTGGCGTCAAAGCCTATAATGATTACTCGACCTCCTTTTCAACTGTTGTTGACAGAAATAAAAAATACCTGCTCCAACTCAGCCGGTCAACGACTTTCAACAATGTGACCTGGGCTGTGTGGGCCGACTGGAACAAAGATGGCGATTTCGGAGATGCAGGTGAGTTTGTAACTTCGGTCTCATCCGTTTCGGGTAAGGATTGGTCTGACAGCATCCTGATCCCCGTTACCTCCAGTCTCGGCAATGTCAAAATGAGAATCGGGGCAAATCTGGCAGGCTTAAACAATTTACCCTGCGGCCCCAACCAGTTTGGTGAATACGAAGATTATAAACTTATTGTACAGAGATACTCTGAACCCCCGGCTATTAGCCTGATCGGGCCTGATACAGTTTACATTGAACAATGCCAGGCGGGATACCACGACTCAGGGGCTGTGGCTTACAGTTCCTATTTCGGAAATATGACCAGCCAGATCGTAATAACCAATAACCTTGATTATACCTATCCGGGTGTTTATCAGTATACTTTCACCGTTTCGGATTCACTTGGCAACACAGCTGTAAAAAACAGGACCATTATTGTCAATGCCGATCAGGTACCACCCAACATAAGCTTCACAGGAAATGTTTACGATACCATTGAAGTACACAACAGTTACCAGGTTCCGGCCTATACGGCCAATGATACCTGTAGCGGAATTGACCAGGTGAATTTGACCGGGAAAGTGCTGACGAATTTTGTTGGCTCTTACGAACTCAAAGTAACAGCCCAGGATAAAACCGGCAATACTACTTCTGTATCCAAATATGTGTATGTGGGCGATTTTACCGATCCGGTAATCTCCATCAATGGGAATTCCATTGATTCGGTGGAGATTTTTCAGGCCTACAATGACCCTGGGGTAACAGTCTCCGATAATTACGACAAAACCTTCAACGTGCAGGTTAGCGGTACGGTAGATATCAATACGCTGGGGAGTAATGTACTTACCTATTCAGTCACAGATTCTTCAGGGAACGGACCGGTTACGGTACAGCGCATTGTCAAGGTGGGAGATTATACAGCCCCTGTGATTAAAAGCAATTACAAAGATGGTGACACCGTGGTATTGGATATCTTTTCAAATCTTTCTGATATTGTGCAATCTGTGACCGACAATTATACAGGTTCAATAACCACTTCTGAAACCGGAACTTATATAACGACATTCCCAACCCAAAAAGCAACAGAAATTGGATTTTATTCTTATGTATTTACGGCTGAAGATGTTTCAGGTAACCAATCAAGCCTGAGCATTGTTGTTCATGTGGTGGATACCGAAAAACCTGTCATCACGCTGGTTGGCCCATCGGTTATCAACCTGATCCAGTGGAAAACATTTGTAGATTCCGTGATTGTAACCGACAATTACGATCAGGATATTCAGGTTGTCAAATCAGGGACATACTACAGCGATTACCTGCAGAACTTCAAGCCGGGATTTTTTGAGGTGAAATACAATGCCTCCGACAAATCGGGCAACAAAGCAGAAGAGAAACAAAGATATGTCAATGTGGAAGCCTCAGGCATCAATGATGTTAACCTGAACTATGAATTGAAAATAATTCCGAACCCTGCCAGAGATGAATTCTTTGTTTTCTTCGATGAAAACGGGATACGTGATTATTCTGTCAGTATTTACAATGCTGTCGGAAAAGAAATAATCAGGCAGGACAGGTTGGCACCGGGAGAATTCAATCGCTTTATGTTAAACGAATCAGGTATCTACCTGATCAGAATTGAAAACACCCATGGTATCAGGACAAGCCGTGTAGTCATTGTTAATTAACATCCCAGCAAAGGATCTGTAAAAAAAAACAGAGGGCCAAAACCCTCTGTTTTTTTTATATAAAATTTCGTCTTTCAGGTTTACATATTAGCAATAACTGTATCGGCATACTCAGAGCACTTGAGTAAAGTAGCGCCTTCCATCTGGCGGTGAAAATCGTAAGTCACTGTTTTATCACCAATACTTTTTACCATGCTGGCCCAAATCAGGTCGTGTGCTTCGTTCCAGCCCAGGTATTTCAACATCATCGCACCTGAGAGGATCACCGAACCCGGGTTTACCTTGTCCAGGTTGGCATATTTGGGTGCTGTTCCATGGGTAGCTTCAAAAATGGCATGCCCTGTTTCGTAGTTGATGTTGGCGCCAGGAGCAATGCCAATTCCTCCTATTTGCGCGGCCAGTGCATCAGACAGGTAATCTCCATTGAGGTTCAGCGTAGCAATTATATCAAATTCATTGGCACGTGTCAACACTTGCTGTAAGGTGATATCCGCAATGGCATCCTTAATCATTACTTTGGTCTTCCATTGGCCGTTTCCGTGTGTCGGCATCAGCCTGAGCACAGATTCCACCTCGGCCTGAATACCGGCTTTCTGGCTATCGGTCATCAAAACGTAACCGGGTTCAATGAGTTTTGCATTATCTTCAATGGATATACCTGGGTTGCTGTCTTTATTGCCCAATATCCAACTCTCCCGCTGCGTAACTATCTGGTTGCGAAATTCGGATGTGGCCACTTCATATCCCCATGATTTGAATGAACCCTCGGTGAATTTCATGATATTTCCTTTGTGCACCAGGGTTACAGATTTGCGGTTTTCGTTCAATGCATAATTGATAGCCGCCCTCACAAGCCTTTTGGAACCTTCCTCTGAGACAGGTTTTATACCAATACCAGATGTTTCGGGGAATCGTATTTTTGTAACTCCCATCTCATTTTGAAGAAAATCAATTATTTTTTCAACTTCCGGTGAACCTTTTTTCCACTCAATTCCGGCATAGATATCTTCGGTGTTTTCACGGAAAATGACCATATCTACTTTCTCCGGGTGTTTTACCGGGGAAGGAACTCCGTCAATATATTTTACAGGCCTCAGGCAGACAAACAAGTCTAGTTGCTGGCGCAGGGCAACGTTCAGGCTGCGGATACCGCCACCAATTGGAGTAGTTAACGGGCCTTTTATGCCAACAAGGTACTCCTGAAATGCTTCCACAGTATCAGTTGGGAGCCATTCTCCAAACTTGTTGAAGGAATTTTCGCCTGCAAAAACTTCTTTCCAGACAATGGCTTTTTTACCACCATAGGCTTTTTCTATAGCAGCATCCAAAACTCTTTTACTGGCCCTCCAGATATCGGGGCCGGTACCATCACCCTCAATAAACGGGATCACAGGATTCGCGGGAACCACCAGGGTTCCATTCTCCATACGTATTTTCTCTCCTATCATAATTTATTTATTTATTTTTTAGGCTGCAAAGGTAGGAAAATTGATGAGTTATTTCCGGCTACGGCCAGCATATTGGGTATTGACAGATGCAGCCAAATATTAGATTTTTATTTAAAGACAAAATGTGATAAATTTACAGTAAATTTACTCATGCAGATAAAAGGATCCATATATCAACTGCTATTGGCTGTATTGGTCATAATACTTGTAATTCTTGTTGAACCCTGCCTTGCCCAAAGCCGCGAATTTGACAGCCTTGAAGCTGCCCTGAAAACTGTAAAATACAATGACAAAGCCGATTTACTGATAGAAATCGGGGGAAAAGCCACACATCTTAATTTTGATGAAAGGAAACATTATTATGAAGAAGCTATTGATGTTGCCAAACAAAATAATTACATCAAAGGCCAGGCGTTGGCCTGGTACCGGGTGGCTAAATTATACAGTAGCTACAACAAACCGGAGGAAGCATTGAAATATTTTCTCATTTCCGGTAACCTCTATAAAAAAATTAATGACGATGAAAATGTTGCACGTTGCAACATCTCTGTTGCCGATCAGGTTTCGGACCTAGGAGACAATGAAAAAGCACTGGGCCTCTATAACAAGGTGCTGAAGGATGCAAATAATTCCACTTTAAAGCACCTGATGGCAGTCGGTTACAATAATGCCGGCCTTGTTTATTCCAGCATGGGCAAAACAGACAGTGCCCTTGTTTATTTCTATAAGGCCAAAGAGATAAATGAGAAACTCAGTGATAGTAATTTGTTGGGTAACCTGTACAACAACATAGGGATGGTTTACGCAAATACCGGAGTTTTTGATTCATGCCTGAGCTATTTTCAGCTTGCAGTTAAAGCTTATGAAAAGCTGGGCGATCACAAAAATGTGATCAACACACTTGGGAATATTGGTGTTCTGTACCGGATGTACAAAGATTACCCAAAAGCGCTGGATTATCAGCAAAGGGCACTTAAACGAGCAGAAATATATAAAGATGAAAGAGTATTGGCCAATATTCATAATTCGCTGGGTGTTTTATACGAACGTCTTGATTCTTTAGAAATGAGCCTGGAACATTACCGGGCTTCGCTCAATTTTTATCAAAATATCAGGGATAAACAAGGTGAAGAAAGGGCTCTGATTAATATAGGTACAACCTACCAGAGAATAGAAAAATATGACCTGGCCATTGAATATTTTAATAAGGCCATGGAGATTAATACATTTACACAAAACAGGGTAAACAGGATAGCCGAATTACAAGCATTGGGACTTAATCGTTATTATCAGAAAAATTATCGCGAAGCCGTAAAGTATTATAAAAAATCCCTGAACCTTGCCCATTCAGCCAATTTGGTTGACCTGGTACAGAACCTGACGTACATGTTGGCAGAAAACTATGAAGAATGGCATAAATATGATTCAGCGCTATATTTTTACCGACAATACCAGGAGGTTAAAGACTCGGTTTTCACTCAAAAACAACTTGAACAAATTGCGGAACTGGAAACCAGGTATGATACGGAAAAGAAAGAAGCACAGATCAAAATTCAGAAAGCTTCACTGGAACGTAAAACGATAGAGAACCGCAAACAAACCATGCTGATCCTATTCCTGGGCATCGTCTTTCTCCTGGTCGTGTGGGGCGTATGGATAGTATTCAGGTCGTTGAAACAGAAACAGAAGCACCATGAGATCATCAGGAAGGAAAAGGAGAAATCAGAGAAACTACTGTTAAATATCCTACCTGAGAAAATTGCCGAAGATCTGAAATTGACTGGCAGGACAGAGCCCGAAAACTTTGAGAATGTTACCGTTTATTTCTCAGACATTATCAATTTCACCCAGATATCAGAGCATACTGATCCTGAAAAACTGATAGACCGCCTCAATGAAATGTTCACGGCCATGGACGATATTATGGTCAAGTACCATTGCGAACGTATCAAAACAATCGGGGATGCTTACCTGGCTGTCAGCGGCATGCCGGTACCAGATACCAACCATGCTGCCAATATGCTACTGGCTGCCCTGGAAATCAGGAATTATTTGAAAGAATTCAATGAAAGCGGGGATATTAAATTCTATATCAGGATAGGCATTAACAGCGGTGAAGTTGTCGGGGGCGTTGTGGGGGTAAGAAAATATATTTATGATGTATTTGGAGATACGATCAACACGGCATCCCGCATGGAAGCAAACTCAGAGGCCATGAAAATCAATGTTTCTGACACTACAAAACAACTTGTCAACGGTCAGTTTGATTTTGACGAAAGGGAAGAGATCAGCGTAAAGGGAAAAGGGATGATGAAGATGTGGTTTTTAAAAGGTAAAAAATAGCCCTCCCGTTATCTCTCCCTGCTCAACGGCATGGTCATACAACGGCAGCCACCTCCTCCACTCGCCAGCTCATCACCTTCGATCGACATGACGCGGAATT
>CAZVAY010000093.1:0-8981 GCA_964625265.1 uncultured Sphingobacteriales bacterium
TTTTATTTTTTATAATTGTGTTTTTTACCTTTCCCGAGTCTTCGGGAGAGGTTTTTCTTTTTTAGGCTAATTAATTCATAAAACGGAATTATCACCCAAAGAGCTGACGAAATAATTTCTTCTCAATGAGTTGTCAGGCCTGATGACTTCAGGAGACCTATAAAGATCATAAGAGGTTAACCTTGACAATGAAAATCAAATCCCCTCACGCAGGATACTCCTAATATAAACCTGATTTTCAATCGTCAATATTATATTAAAAATCCTTGAATTTGTTAGGTTAGGTGTTAATTAATACACCTGGTTTACCTGCATTTGAGGCAAACAAGCCATTGCATATTACCGGCCAGTTTATTTAATCATCAAGGGAAGCCATCAGTTCGTCAGTCAGCTCAATGTTGTGATAAACATGCTGTACGTCTTCATCTTCTTCAATGAGGTCTATCAGTTTCATGACCGACTGAAATTGATCCAAAGTTAGCTCCTTGGTTGTTATCGGGATTCTCTCGAGGCCTGCATTTTCAATATCGATACCCAGTTCGTCAAGTTTCTTTTGCATGTTGCCAAAATCTTCCCGTGCAGTGGTAACAGTAATACGGCCGTCATCTTCCTCAAATTCCTCAGCTCCAGCGTCAATCAGTTCGAGTTCAAGTTCATCTATATCCATTTCAGGGATGAGGAATGTAAAAACACTTTTCTGATCAAAAATAAAATCAAGTGAACCGGATTTACTGAATGAGCCATTAAACTTGTTGAAATACGACCTGACATTAGATACTGTCCTGTTTGTATTATCCGTTGTGCATTCTACGTATACAGCCACACCGTGTGGGGCATAGCCTTCGTAAGTAACTTCCTCGTATTGTGTTGAATCAGCTCCTGTCGCTTTCTTGATAGCCCTGTCAATATTGTCTTTGGGCAGGTTTTCAGATTTTGCATTCTGGATGGCAAGCCGCAACCTGGGGTTGGCATCCTGGTCGGGGCCACCTAACCTGGCAGCTACGGATATTTCCTTTATCAATTTTGAAAATACTTTAGACCTGGCAGCATCTTTAGCGCCTTTCTTCCTTTTTATTGTTGACCATTTACTATGTCCTGACATAATTCATAAGTTTTTGCAAATTTATAATTATTCCTACATATGCCCTCCCTTTAATTCTCATCAGTAAAAGGATGCATTTCCGGGTTAACTTTTATGGTACGGTCATTTTATTTAATTTTGCTGTTCCTAAAATAATCTATTCAATTAAATTTTTAAATATCACAGAATGAAAAGGATTACATTTTTATTATCATTCTTTGTTCTTGTCTCAGGGAGGTCGTTTTCGTCTCCTACCCCCATACCTGATGAAGGAATGTGGTTGCCTATGCTGCTTGACAGGAATTATGAAGACATGAAAAGACTGGGCCTGCACCTGACTCCCGAAGAAATTTATAGTATTAATAATGGCAGCCTCAAGGATGCTATTGTGATTTTTGGTGGTGGTTGTACCGGTGAAATGATTTCACCTGAGGGCTTGTTATTAACCAACCATCACTGTGGATACGGACAGATACAGGAACACAGTACAGTTGAACACGACTACCTGAAAGACGGTTTCTGGGCGATGACCCGTGATGAGGAACTGATCAATGAAGGCCTTTCGGTAAAATTTCTCGTAAGAATCGAGGATGTAACAAAAAGGGTATTGAAAGATGTGGATGACAACATGGCTCCCAATGAAAGAAATGCTAAAATTCAGGAAATTTCGGATCAGATTAAAAATGAAGCTACTGACGGGAATCATTATATTGCCAATGTAAAAAGTTTTTTCGAAGGCAACGAATTTTATCTCTTTGTTTATGAAGAGTTTCTTGATGTCAGGATGGTGGGTGCACCCCCTTCATCTATTGGAAAATTCGGTGCGGACACCGACAACTGGATGTGGCCCCGTCATACCGGTGACTTTTCCATGTTCAGGGTTTATATGGGCCCTGATGGGAATCCTGCACCTTATTCAAAAGATAATGTGCCCTACAAACCCAAACATTATTTACCGGTTTCGTTAAAAGGTGTTGAAAAGGGTGATTATGCCATGATCATGGGGAATCCCGGTTCCACTGAGCGATACCTGACCTCTTACGGAATTGACCTGGCACTCGAAAAGAAAAACCCTTCTATCGTTAAAATCAGGACTGTAAAACTGAATCTGATGAAAGAAGATATGGATGCTGATGATGCCATCAGAATCAAGTATGCAACTAAATATGCCCGTACCGCCAATTACTGGAAATATTTTCAAGGTCAAACCCGCGGCCTGAAAAGACTGAATGTTTATGCAAAAAAACAAATGCAGGAAGCTGATTTTCAGAAATGGGTGGTTGATGATAATGCAAGGGTATCAAAATATGGAAATGTATTACAGGATTTCAGCGAGGCATATTCAGTATTGAAGGAATATGAAATACCCTCACAATACTTTTTTGAAGCTATTTATCAGGGTCCTGAAATTATCAACCTTGCTGTACAGTTCAGGCGTCTTGCAAGCTATTTAGGGACAGAAAATCCTGAACAGGACAGAATAGAGGAACTGACAAACGGGATCAAAGAAGGGCTTGAAAACAGGTTTAAAGATTATAACCTGCCAACTGACAAGAAAATCTTTGCTGCAATGTTGGAGATGTATGACAATGATGTTGATGCCAGGTTCCATCCGGATATCTTTTCCACGATAAAAACAAAATTCAAAGGGGATTATGATAAATACACTGAATATGTATATAAAAAGACCATGTTTGCCTATAAAGATAAACTTGAAGCATTCCTGGCTAATCCCAAATTAAAAACCTTGCAAAAAGATCCTGCTTTCAATATTATGTCCAAATTTGTCGATGTTTATATCCAGGTTTTAACTGCCACAAGGCAAGCCAATACAAAACTCGGAACTGCATCGAGACTTTACATTGCAGGCTTACGTGAAATGAACCCGGACAAATTTTTCTACCCTGATGCCAATTTCACCATGAGATTGACCTACGGTTCTGTGTTGGATTATTATCCTTCAGATGCTGTACATTACAACTATTTCACTACCCTTTCCGGTGTCATGGAAAAAGAAGATCCGGATAATTGGGAATTTGTTGTTCCTGATAAACTGAAAGAACTATACAACAACAAGGATTTCGGGCAATATGGAGATGTGGATGCCCAGGGAAATAAAATCATGAAAGTTTGTTTCCTTACCAATCTTGATATTACCGGTGGAAATTCAGGAAGCCCTGTTATTGATGCAGATGGCAACCTGATCGGATTGGCTTTTGATGGAAACTGGGAAGCCATGAGCGGTGATATTGCTTTTGAGCCAAAACTGCAAAGAACAATTAGTGTGGATATTCGTTATGTGTTGTTTATCATTGACAAATATGCTGGTGCCGGGCACCTGATTAAGGAAATGACCCTGGTAAAACCCGATGTTAAAAAGATGAATGAACGGGCCACAGTCGGAGAGGATGTGCCTGCCAATTAGGACTTTCGGTTTAACCAGTTGACAATAAAGGGTTGCTTTTCTGTTGAAAGCAGCCCTTTCTTATTTTTAATTATATTTGCCAAACTAAATCCGAATGTATGTTAGAACATCTACAAACCCTTGATACCATCAGGCTGAATTTTACGGAAAGCGGCCTGTTTGTTCTCAACCTGACACTGGCATTTATCATGTTTGGTGTGGCCCTTGAGATCAAAATCCAACACTTTGTTGACCTGTTTAAAAATCCAAAATCAGCCATTGTTGGTGTTTTCTCTCAATTCCTGTTCCTACCGGCAGTTACTTTTTTGGTAATCGTTATACTGCACAAATGGATCACACCAACCATTGCTATGGGAATGATACTGGTGTCCGCATGTCCGGGTGGAAATATATCCAATTTTATCAGTTCCCTGGGCAAAGGGAATGTTGCCCTTTCAGTAAGCCTTACTGCCTTTGCAACTTTAAGTTGTGTAGTATTGACCCCTTTGAATTTCGCTTTTTGGGGTAAAATGTATACCAATTATATAACCAAGGTAGATGCTTCTACATTACTACAGCCATTGGAAATCCCATTTATGCAGGTGTTTCAAACCGTATTTATTTTACTCGGAATTCCCGTAATCATAGGGATGCTGGTAAACTGGAAGTTTCCTGTGTTTACATCAAAGATCAAGAAGCCCATTAAAATTCTTTCTATTCTTTTATTTACAGCTATTTTAGTTCTTTCCTTTTTAAATAATTACGATCATTTCGTTGCCCATATCAAGTATATTTTCATTCTGGTTTTAATCCACAACTTCACGGCATTCACCACCGGTTTCACCCTGGCATCGCTGTTCAAATTGGATCGGTTTGACAAGCGAACCATTACCATTGAAACCGGAATACAAAATTCCGGTCTTGGCCTTGTGTTGTTGTTTAACCCAAAAATATTCCCTCCCGACCTGGCCATTGGGGGCATGGCATTTATCACTGCCTGGTGGGGATTGTGGCACATCCTGGCCGGATTGAGCCTGGCCGGTTTCTGGTCAAGAACTAAAAAACCCGAGTTAGCACTTTCTTAATACATTATGGCAATAAAGAATATTGAAAGATGGTCTTTCAGGTACTTCCTGTTGAAAGGTTACGGTAAGTTTATGCACAACCAGGTGTTCTATCGCAAGGTAGAAGTCATAGGACGTGAAAACATCCCGTTAAATGAACCGGTAATTTTTGCAGCCAACCATCAGAATGCATTAATGGACGCTCTGGCAATTTTATACAACATCAAAGGGCAACCTGTTTTCCTGGCACGTTCCGATATTTTTAAAAATCCTTTGACAGCTAAATTTCTCACGTTTATCAAGATGCTGCCCATATACCGGATTAGGGATGGTAAAAGTGAGCTAAAAAAAAATGACGAGATTTTTAATGCAACCATTGGCATTCTTCAGAACAATAAATACCTGGCCATACTTCCGGAGGGCAACCATGCCGGTGTGAAAAAACTCAGGGCGCTAAAAAAGGGAATCTCCAGGATTGCTTTTCAGGCTGAGGAGATTTCAGACTTTGAACTGGGTTTGAACATCCTTCCCGTAGGGCTCGATTACGGGCATTATTCCAATTTCAGGTCCCGCCTGTTTGTTAATTTCGGTAAGCCTTTCAAGGTAGCGGATTTTGCTGAAATGTATAAAGAAAATCCTCAAAAGGGGATGAACGAATTGAGGAAACAACTGGCAGAACATCTCAAGCCCCTGATGATTCATATCAGCAATGATGAACATTACGAAGAATACCTGACCCTGCTGGATGTCCTGGAAGACAGTTGCTCAACCCATTTTAACATTGACAACAAGACATTAGCCGGAAAATTTACAGTTCGGAAAAAGATCATTGCATCATTGGATCACATCTTCGAAAACAACAGGGAGACATTTGATGAGATTGTTGTAAAAGCTAAACGGTATAAAGACCTGCTGGATAAAATGAAGATCCGGGACTGGATACCGAATAAACGCAGTTTTAATTTCTTTTATATTGGTTTCAGGGCCTTGCTGTATCTCATATTTTTCCCATTGCAGGTTTATGGTGTAGCTTTCAATTATATACCTTATTATTTACCTGTTTATTTAACCAGGAAAGTGAAAGACCCCCAGTTTTTGAGTAGTTTTAGGTATGTGATTTCCCTTATTACATTCTTTGTTTTTTTTCTGATAATGGCAATTATTTTCGGGCTTATCGTTAAGAGTTGGTTATGGGTGTTGTTGTTTATCATAAGTTTACCTCTTTCAGGCATATTTGCTTTTCATTATTTCATTGGGATAAAAAAACTAAATGGAATTTTGCGGTTTAAGAAAAGAGAAAGAAACAACGATGTGGAACTAACTGAAGCAATAAATCTGAGACAGGAATTGAATGAATCGTTTATACCGGATTTGTGTAATGACTAATAGGTAGTATGAGCTAGTTGAAACTGATCTTTGGGTCGGAGCCATCAATTTCTGCCAGGGCTTCAACGGGCGAAATAGAACCATATAATACAGCCATAATACCGGGAACATATTTATCCATCATGTAGAGATTGGTAATAATTGTATTTTCAACCAGGGAAACAGGTATTGGAAATGTATCATCATAGTAAAGGCTTGTTTTAAACCTGATTTTTCCTGTTTCATAGTTTAATTCAAAATCACCGATAACCAGGCTATAATTAATGCGGGAGATTAACTCGGAAACCTGCTGAATTTTGTTCTGAAAGGCCTGCACAGTACAGTACGACAAGAATATAAATTGTTTCTTATCAGTTCTAACATCAGCAACACAATCGATATTTCCATTGTTGGCACTGATACCGAAATGTATGGTCTTCTTGTCTTCCACTTCCTGGTAGACCCATTCTTTCGATTTAAGAAAATTTATAATTGATTGATACATGACTTACATTTTGTTGATCAGATCCGATAAATTTGTTTGAATCTTATTATTGTCATACCCTTTGGATAGGTATTCCCTGATTTTGTCAATCAATGGATTTACAATTTCGGACTCAAATTTCAACTTGGCTGCGTAATGATGCAACAATTCAACTTCCTTCTCATGAATATAGCCGTCAATCATGATCAGGGACAGTAACTCATAAAGTTGATGATATCTTTCTGTTTCTTTTTCAGGAAAGACAAATTCCTGACTTTGTGGATTATTTATTTTAAAGATTATATCTTCTTCGCTCAAACCCATTTTTGACCCGATCTGAATGATCAGGTTTTGCTCGTTTATGTCCAACCTGCCATCAGCATAGGCGAGGGCAATCAGGTTCGACAAATGACTGGCTTGTTCTTTTCTCATAATTCAGGATTTCTCTGCTAAATTTTAAAAATGAAGGACTAAGATAATACAATAATTCATTTAGGTGAAAATTTTTTCTAATTTCATTCCTCTTGAACCTTTTACAAAAAAGGTCTTGTCAGCGAAATTCATGGATAATATCCAGTTTTTAACAGCATTTGCATTTTCAAAAAAATGAAAAGGGTACATGGTTTTAAATTTGCCAAATTCGTGGCCGGCCAGGATCACTTGTTCAAAATCCTTATTTTCTAAAAAATCCAGTATTGCCCGGTGTTCTTCAGTAGAATATTTGCCCAACTCAAACATATCACCCAGAATAACTATTTTTCCTTCCTTATTAATCCGGTGGAAATCTGCCAATGCCGGGGCCATGCTTGAGGGGTTGGCATTGTAGGCATCAAGTACCAGGGTGTTGCCATGCCATTGGAGAACTTGTGAACGCATATTTTCAGGCGAATAATCTTCAAGGGCCTGCCTGACCGTTGCATTATCAACACCAAAATATTCGCCTGCGGCAAATGCAGTTACAAGGTTATAAGCATTGAATGAGCCGAAGAGCTTCGATTTGACTTCAAAGGCTTCAACTTGTTTTTTAAATAGTTTACACGACAGTGTCAGGCTGTCTGCTGAAACCGAAAAGCTGAAATCAGCGTTTTTGTACTTACCGAATGACCTTTTGTTATTTGTCCTAACCAGGTTAGTGACCCGTTTATCATCGGCATTGTAAAACAAGACAGCATCCGGTTCCATGTTGAAATAGTCAATAAACTCCGAATAGGAATCTACAATCCCCTGTCGGCTGCCAAATTCACCCATGTGGTCTTTGCCAATATTTGTAATAATCCCATGTGTGGGCCTGACCAGGTTGACAAGCAATTTATTTTCACCGGGATGGTTTGCCCCGATTTCAATCACAGCCATCTCGTGCTTTTTATTGAGCTGCAACAGGCTCAGGGGTACGCCTATGTGATTGTTAAAATTACCGGGTGTTGAGTAAGTGGAATATTGGGTGGATAATACCCCGGATACAAGCTCCTTGGTTGTGGTTTTACCGTTCGAACCTGCAATGCAAATTACCGGTATTTTCAATTGCTGCCTGTGGTATGCGGCAAGGCTTTGTAAAGCGGAAAGAGTATCATCAACTTTGATCAGCCTGGGATCATCCGGCAAATCTTTTTTATCAACAACAGCATATGAAGCTCCTTTCCCAATAGCATCGAGGGCATAGTCATTGGCGTCAAAATTCTCCCCTTTAAGTGCAAAGAACAGGGTTTTACGCAGGTCTTTACGGGTGTCTGTTGAAACAGTGCCGCAGGTTAAAAACAACTTATAGAGTTCTTCTGTTTTCATTTTGTATTTTGCTGTAATTCACGGAGCCTGGCATAGCGTAAAAATGTTGCAAAAGCCGAGATCCTACATACAAGGTACCCTTCATATCCATCAAGGAAACCTGCCCTGATGAAGTAATTCCTGAAAAACTTCCACCGGGGCCTCAGGTGGATATCGGACCAGGTTGCTCTTTTTCCTTCTTCGAACTTTGCCCTGGCAGCAATGGCTGAAAAATGCCTGACAGTAGCCATGTGTTCTTCCACTGAGTTTATGGAGTAATGCAGGATATCAGCTTTCAGCTTTCTTACGCTGGCATTTTTATCCATGACAAATTTGTCGTGCGGGTTCATACCCTGCCAGCTTCCTTTGTTTTTGTTCCACAGCCTGAGTTTCCTGTCGGGATACCAACCCGAGTGTCTGATCCATTTGCCACAATAGCGGGTCAGGCGGTTGAAACTGTAAGCATCGTAAGATGGATTTTCACGGATTGATAAAATGGCTTCAACAGCCTTTTCCGACAAGGCTTCATCAGCATCCAGGGACAATACATAATCGTGGTTGCATTGAGAAACAGCATAATTTTTTTGCTGAATATGCCCTTCAAATTTATGTTCAATAAAACGCACACCTTGTTGCAGGCATATTTGTTTCGTTCCATCAGTTGAAAAGGAATCCACCACAACAACCTCATCGGCAACAGTTTTAACCGATTCCAGGCAACGGCCAATATTCTTCTCTTCGTTTTTTGTAATGATAGCGACAGATATTTTGACCTTTTTATCAGGCATGGCAATACAGACAGGTGCTCCCGGTTAGTTTTTT
>CAZVAY010000094.1:0-8807 GCA_964625265.1 uncultured Sphingobacteriales bacterium
CCAAGGCCTGTACCCGGATTCACCAATACCCGTGTTTGCTATGGCAATGAATCGGTTTTTACCAATCAATCAAATATTTCTTCCGGTAAGCTGGGTGATTATATCTGGGATTTTGGTGATGGTACCAATTCCATTCAGGTTAACCCATCCAAATTATACCTGGGCCCCGGACAATATACAGTCACACTAACAGCTATTTCGGAATATGGTTGTGACAGTACAACCTCACAGCTAATTTCAGTCGATCATTTACCAACAGCCAGCTTTACGTTAAAAAATGCCTGCTACACTTTTCCGGTTGAAACAGCCAACAATTCGGCCATTGATGTAGGATCACTGACATACGAATGGATAATGGGTGACGGAAACATGTACATCACTCCCAGTCCCAGCCATACTTATGATGCAGCAGGCTTTTATCCGGTTAAACTGATTGCCACATCCAATTTTGGCTGCAAGGACTCCCTGACCCGCTATGCAGAGGTGTATGCACCGCCTGTAGCCGATGCCGGTAATGATGTCACAACAAGCCTGGGTTATCCTGTAACCCTTACTGTGTCAGGTGGCGTATCCTATACCTGGACACCTGCAACCGGCCTCGACAATGCCAATATTGACAATCCGGTGGCAACGCCCAAAGTAACTACCCAATATATTGTCCGGGCAGAGGATGCCGAAGGATGTATTGATTACGATACCCTTACCGTCAATATTTTAAAAGATTACAGGCTTGAAGCAGACAATGTGATTACACCTGACGGGAACGGGATCAATGATACCTGGAAAATTTACAACATAGATAATTACAGCCAGGCCACGGTATATATTTTCGACAGGCAGGGGACAGAGGTATATTCGGCTACAGGATACCAAAACGACTGGGACGGCCGGAACCTCAACAAGGATATCTTGCCTGACGGCACCTATTATTATGTGGTAAAATTTGCCGAAAGCGACAAATATTATCGCGGAGCTATTACTGTTTTAAGAAATAAAAATTAGGAAAATGAACAAATTCAGGAATATGAAAAGGTTTTTATTTGGAACGATGGCAGTTTTCCTGATAGGCACTGCCCATGCGCAACAGGTTCCCCTGATCTCTCAGCATCAGTTAAACCCTTTTATCTATAACCCATCCTATGCCGGTCTGAACGGTGCAACCAGCCTCATGGTGCATTACCGCGAACAGTGGAAAGACATACCCGGTTCACCGGTAACCGGGCTCATTTCACTTGAAGGGCCCGTAAAAGACAATAAGGTTGGATTGGGCCTGATTGCTACTTCCGACAGGACCAATATTATCAACCGTACCAGTTTTATGGGTACCTATGCCTACCGGTTTAACCTGAATGAAAATCAGTTCATTTCGCTGGGGCTATCCATGGGGTTTAACCAGAACACCATTGACTTTGCAGGAATTAAAGCTACTGACGCGGGTGACCCGGGACTGTTCAACTCCCTCGAATCAGGGACTAACTTTGATGCCAACTTTGGGATGACGTACGGATTTCATGACCTCAGGATTGGCGCTACCACCAATCAACTTCTGAATAGTGGATTTAACCTTGTAGACCAGTCCAACAATGAATTTTTATCTTACCAGTTTATCAGGCATTTCCTGGTAACAGCTACTTACAAGTTTTCCTTTAGCGATGATAAAATGGCCTTTATTCCCAATGTTGCTATCCGTACAGCACAGGGTTTGCCTATTCAGTACGAGGCAGGTGGCTTATTTAATTATCTTGACAAAGCCTGGCTGGGTGCTGTTTACCGTCAGGGTTCTGCAGTAGCTATACAGGCCGGTGTTTTTGCCTATAACAAGTTTACGATTGGCTACTCCTATGATCTGGCCCTGGGTTCTGTGTCTCCTTATACCAATGGTTCGCATGAGATAATGGTTGGTTACAGGTTTGGAAAAGCAGGGAAGCAACAGCCTTCCGAAAGTAATTTTGGAACAAAAAAACTGGATAAAAAAGTAGTGGAACTAAGCCTGAAGCAATCGGAAGAAATTGATAAGCTGAAAAGTGAAAATGAAACATTAAACCGTAAAGTGGAGAAAAACGAAACCACCATTACCGGGCTGAAGGAGGAAATTGAAAGGTTAAAAAAAGCTGCTGTTAACGAAAATGACAGTAACCTCTCCAGGATCATTGCCTCTCATTTGGCCAACCTTGATAAGGTAGAGAAAACAGATGATGGGGATAAAAAGGTTGAAGATATTAACGACCAGGTATTTAAGGATAAATATTATGTTGTTATGGGGGTATATTATAACTTAAAAGATGCCATTTCATTCCAGAAAATACTTGAGAGGGAAATTGATCTGGAGACAGGCGTATTCCAAAGAGATGATGGTAAATATTTCTTTGTGTATTCAAAAGGCCTGAATAACAAAGATGAGGTAAAAAATGAATTCAAGAGGTTGAAAAAACTGAATATTGAGAAATATACTTACGGGCATATCTGGGTATACGAAAAGTAAGCTCAATGATATAACGGTTTAGAATTGCTTTGACCGGCAATTTCTTACCGGATCAACGTAACCGTTCCCTTATACGAATGAGTGGGGGTATTTCCCATATACCGAATGATCACGATATAAGCATCCATGGGCGATTCGCTGCCTTTGAAAGTGCCGTCCCAGCCTTCTTTTGGCGAATCCGTTGCAAACACCCTTTCACCCCAGCGATTATAGATTTCCATACGGAAACTGGCCATGTTGTAAGCATGCACAAAAAATGTGTCGTTCAGGCCGTCATTGTTAGGCGTAAAGGCGGTAGGAACATGCAGTACCGGTTCAAAATCGAAACAAACTTCATTCGACCAGCTTTGCAATGCCCTGTTCCCTTGTTTGGTGGAAACGATGCGGTAACATTGATGCCTGCCGTCAATTCCAACGGATAGGTTGATATGGGTATCGAGCGCTGCCTGCCGGTAAAAAGTATATTGTGCCTGGTCATTGATCCTGCGGAACACTTCGTATTTTTCAACACCGGTTTCCCAGCCGATATAACTGTTCCACGAAAGTGAAACCTGGAATTCTTTTTTGCTGCCGTTCAGGAGAATGGAACGGTGAACTGCGCTTTCAAATTCGTTGCTGCAAATGTTTTTAACCGAAATCTTATAATTGTAAATATTCTCTCCGGTTTGAACTTTATTATCGACATACTGGTAAGTAAATTTATCGAACGAATCTACCAGTTTCCAGTTAGCCCGCTTGGGCGAGTCCTTATACAACAGTGTTTTACGGTTGTAATACTGATCATTGAACAGGCTCCAGTCCACTTCAATGATCTTGTCGTTTTCAGGCAGGGTCGTTACCAGCTTCATGTTGGGAGTCAGGGAGTCAATGACAATTGATTTACTTTTAACAGGCCCGATACAGCCATAAAAAGAAGTTTCCTGTACCTGTATGTGCCCGGACGGAACAGAGGTCCATTTGGTAAAAATGCTGCTTTTACCATTGGGTGTTTCAAATTCTCCACCGGTTATACTCCAATTATAGGCTGAATTGGAATAACCTTTAACCTGGTATTTGATATTGGAATTGTCGGGGAAGCAAATTGTGGAATCGCCAATTATTCCACTTGTGGTAGGAATAGGATGTACTACCACAAAAGTATCGACCAATAGGTTTGTGCAACTGTCTTTGGTCAGCTCAAGGACTGACAGGTAGTAGCTGCCTTTTTTCTGCCAGAAAATAGTAATGGAGTCAGTTCCCTGCCCTGTGAATAGGATATTGGTATCGTTAACAGACCAAAAGAAATATGAGGAATCAAAACCGCTGACCGCATAAGAGGCAGTATCGTATTCACAAACATCAATTCGTCCCCGAATGGGCGTAGTTTTCGGCAAAGGATTGATAACAACAGGCTGATAGATCGTGTCGCCCATACATATTTTGTCATTGACGCTGTCGTAGCTGGTTTCGAGAACCTTCAACATACCGCTGCCTTCTTTCAGCCAATCGGAAGTAATCAGATATTTTCCGTTTCCGCTTTGAATGATGCCTCCGTCTATCCACCAATTGTAAGTGGAGCCATTTACATTCATCACGTGATAAGGCTCACCGGTTGAAAAGGCACAAACATGGGTGTCGCCACTGATGGGAGAAGTTTCAAGGCGATAACTGATAACAACAGGAAAAAATACCGAATCGCTGATACAGCCTTCTTTGGTTGTCTGAACCAGTGTGATCATGGCGTTTCCCGAATCCGGCCAGTTGATGTAAGTATAATTGTCTAAGTCGTTGTCGGTACGGGTACCGTTGTCAACATGCCAGTAAAAAGTAGAGCCGCTGTCAGCTTTGGTTTTATACTCAACATGCACGGTATTCGGGCAAACCACAGCGGGGCCGTGAATAACAGGTAGTGGGTTAACAATAGTCACCGGCAGGAATGAAGTGTCACCTGTACAACTGAAATTATTGGTTTCAAGAACACTGACCATACCCAATAAGGTATCTGTCCAGTGAACTTTTATTTTTTTACCGTTTCCTCCATTGACCTGGTTTCCGCCCTTGATGATCCACTGGTAAGTAGAAGTTGAATGGATGGCATTATAAGGGAAAATCCCATTGTAACAAGGTGTAATTGTACCTCCGATGGAAAAAGTGTCGGGCTCCGGTTTTACACTGATATGGATAGTGTCAAAAGAGGTGCAATTGTTAATGTTGGAGACTTCCAGGTAACAAGTGAAATGGGCAACGGTATCGCTGATATTTCTGAAGGTAAACTGAGGTTGGCCGGCAGCTGTATCGCTGATATGGGATTCCGGAGACCAGTGGTAAGTCAGGGTAGTATCTGAAGAAGTTACTCCCAGTGTAATAGTGTCCCCCGAGCAAATTAACCTGTCACCGCCTCCGTCAGCCACAGGATTTTCATGCACATTGACCAGGTAAGCAATACCTACGGGGCCACAACCAAAACTACTGGTTTCATAAGCTTTAACCATTTGCTGGCCTTTTTTATTCCAGTTGACCCATATAGTGTCATCGCCCTGTCCTGATTGTAGATTACCTGTATTCAATGTCCAGTTGAGCAGGGAGCCATCCGAGATGCCATGTACCTGGTATTCGGCAAAGCTATCGAACTGGCATACATCCCTGGGGCCTGAAATGCTGTCGGGGCCGGTGAATTTAATAACTTTAATAACAAAAACATCAATCCTGGATTTGCCGGGGCAGCCCCTGTCCTGCACTTTAACAGTAATAAAGTATGGGTTGGTGCGGCCTTGTCCGCAAGCTGTTTGCCAGGAAAAAGTACTAACGATGGTATCAATTCCTGAAACCTCCTGCAATTGCGCATAGGGAGGGCCGATATCTGATGTCGGATCCAGAATATCTCCCGACACATACATATCCATGCTGTCTTTGTCTTTGTAAGGAATGTCAAAACTCAGAAAATCCCCTTCGTCAACATAATAGGTGGTAACATTGCCCGGTATAATAAGCTTGGGTGGCGCATTGGGAGGGCAATTCAATACGATTAATTCAATATCACGTCTTACAGTGCTTAAAAGTACTCCATTCCGGTATTCACTTACATCCACAGCAAAGGCGAATAAGCCTGCTAAGGGAACACTGAGTGATACTATTCCCGTTTGTGAGTTGAGCGAAACAAAGCCGGAATTGCCGAAAGGTTTGGAAAAACTGTATCCGGAGGCATAATTAACCGTAATAACAGGTAGGTTTAAAAAGCTGGGAGGAGTAGGGGCAGGATCGTTAGCGGTACCACCGGCCCAGGGATATGCCAGTGTATATGCCAGTGAATCACCATCAACATCTACTGCTGCATAGGAAAGGGTAATAGTATCATTGGCACACAGGTAGGGTGTTGGTATTCCACTGAAGCTGGGTGAGTTATTAGCTTTACTTTGTGGCGGTATAAAACATGAGTATGACTGGCCCATATTGGTGGCGAGGTTGGTCAGGTTGTTCCGGCAACACCGCTGGTGAAGTAAATACCAGCCTACATTGGAATAGGGGAGATAAATGACTTTTTCATAATAGCCTCTTTCAATACAAACATTGGGTTCAAAAGTACAATTGCTTCCACCTGAAGGGGGATCCACATATTCGCGGGTGGTAAGAGAAATATTTTCGATACGGAGTCTTGATTTTGCAGAGTTATTATAATAGATACCTACCTGGATGCTGTTGTCAAAGGGGGTTGTTGAATTATAACAGTCCCGGAACATCTGGATTTTCAGTTTGTAACTGTACTGTGTGCCTACTTTCCCAATGTATTCATAGGTAAAACTGCCGCCCATCAGGTGTGTGGCATAACTTGTTTGGAAGATGGCACAAAGCACCATAACCAGGGGCAATATTTTAGCGAACTGTTTTTTCAAAATTGAAAAAAATATCTCTCAATATTACCATTTTTTAAAGCCAAAAACAAAGAAACTGTAATTATTTGCATGTTCAGATGCTTTGTAATGCAGTTTAGATAATTATCCGGGGCAAACAGTTGCCTGGAATGGGGCAATGAAACAAAAATTATGCTTAAAAAAAATAATCAGTAGGTTCTTTTCACCAGGCTATGGGCGAATTCACTGAACAAGCGTTTATTTTTTTCCTGGACATCAATTTTATTCAGGTACTCCAGAGATTTTTTATAATAATACTCACTGGCCTCTTCGGTAAAATCCTTGACACGGAGTTTTCTGAAAATCTCTGTTATGGCAGCAATTTTTTCACCCGGGTCGAATTCAGTTCCGGAATACCAATAGCTAATTTCATTCTTCGTTTCTTCATCTGCTACTTCGTAGGCTTTCAGCAACAGGAAAGTTTTTTTGTTTGTCAGGATATCACCACCAATTCGTTTACCGAATACGGAATAGTTACCAAAAACATCCAGGTAATCATCCTCTATCTGGAAAGCAATACCCAGGTAATAGCCAAACTGTTCGAAAAGGTTCTTGTTTTGTTCAGAGGCCTTGGCAATGACGGCTCCCAGCCTGAATGCAGCAGCCATGAGCGCTGCGGTTTTCAGGTCGATCATCTTGATATATTCATCGATACTAACCTTTTGGAGTTTCTCAAAATTGAGGTCATATTGCTGGCCTTCACAAACCTTGAGGCCATAATAGTTGTACAGGGTCATGACTTCGCGCAGCACATCATCATCAACTTTGAGCATGTATGTATTGGCAAGGATAAGCATGGCATCACCCGACAGGATAGCCCGGTTCTCGTCCCATTTTTTGTGTACACAAATATTTCCCCGCCTGGTTTCGGCATGGTCCATAATGTCGTCATGGACAAGGGTGAAGTTGTGAAAAATTTCAATGCCGATGGCTGGCATAATGGCTTTTTTAACATCGCCACCAAAAAAATCGCAGCTCATCAGGGTGACCAGTGGCCTGAGCCTTTTGCCACCGATTGACAAAATATAGCGAATGGGTTCATAGAGTTCAACAGGGTCATCACTATATTCAATCTCTGCAACGGCTTTTTCCAGGATATCTACATAATAATCTTTCGAACGCATAATGGAAATAATATTAGGGGGACAAAGGTAAATTTAATGAATTGAAATAGTTATATGAAATGCGGAGAATATGGAAGAAGGACGGTCAGGCGTTAGATTTTAGTTTCAGATGTTGAATAGGGGATTAACTCCCAATAGCACAAACGGACGCTTTCGCCATTCACAGGGCAATGAGAGGAATTTCTTTATATTAGTGCCAGAAATAATGCTAAAGAGACTTGCTCAATATATGTTTTTTGTAAAATTTGTCATAAGGCCAGAGTCTTGCGGGAGCGGGGATAATAAATTAATTTGGAGGAAAAGGCTTATTAAATGATATTGTTATTGCTTGATAAATGTAGAATGTGTCACACGATTCAATCGTGCGACAGCAGTGGAAAAAATAGGTATTGATCCGCCAAAAGGTAAAAAAGTAGAGGATTATAAAAAGAAAAATGGCTCATAACGTGATAAAAAAGAATTGGTTGATTCTTGTTACGATTCTATTATTATTAGGTTGTAATGAAAACAGAAATAAATTAAGGAATGATGTATCATTTGAGGAAGTTGATGGTTATTTCGTAAGAATAGAAAGATATTCTAATGGCAGAATGAAAAAAAAATCAACTTTAACATTAGATACTGTACCAATTAAAGAACAAATAGGGTACTATGATAATGGAAATATAAAAAAATGGATTTGGTATAATATCGTTGATGAATATCCATTATTTGGTTCATATTATAATTACAATGGAGAATTTGATAGTATTAGAGGGAATCCTTTTATTCAAGCCCCAAAAACACTTAGTGGAAAGATATCTTTAGAAATTGTTAATCCTCCTAATGTTTATTCCTTAGTTAAATATTTGGATTATTTTAACGATACCTTGTACAGAAGAATCGTTTATGAACCATATAAAACAGATACTTCCCAATGGGTTACATTAGATGAGCATATATATGACAGTTCTCATAAATATTTCATTATCTTTTATTTAGCAGATAAATTGAATCGCACCAAGGAAGATAGCATTACAATTGAATTAGATTGATCCAAGCAAAACGTAGTTTGTAACTACATCCGACTATAAAAACGTACAGGCTTATCAGCAATGGTAAGCCTTTTTTACGAGTTAATATTTTCCTGGAAGAAGGTTTTAAATTTTTTATTGGTCAGGATTTTATCAATGAGTTTGAAAATGGTTTGTATATCATCATCATCAAGCTGGCTTATCAGCTTCAATTGTTCATTTGCTGTTTTATCTTCAATAGTAACTTCCTTGGGTCCATCCCACAGCTGCCGCACGATTAGCGCAGCGTATCGTGTGGTAT
>CAZVAY010000095.1:0-8652 GCA_964625265.1 uncultured Sphingobacteriales bacterium
CCAACACTTTCGTGCTGGGTTTTTGTTTGCGGAGAGAGGGGGATTCGAACCCCCGGTACCGCTGTTAACAGTACAACTGCTTAGCAGGCAGCCCCTTTCGTCCACTCAGGCATCTCTCCAATGGGGGTGGCAAAAATACAAAAATATCAATTACAACATAAGCGGAAGGGTTAAAAAATATAACATCAGGGTTTAAATTAGGTTAAACCGTTTTGAATGAAAATGTTGGGGTAAAGAAAACGTAATATCCCTATTAAAATTAAAGTTTTAAAACCTTAACAACACGGCTTGAATGCCCGGAGGATAATTTCATCATATAAAAACCTGATTTAAATCGGCTGATATCTATCGTATTGTCAGCAGAGGTTAGCGTTCCTGTTAGGACTGTTTTTCCTGACCAGTCAACAAACTCAAAATGATAATGGGTCAGGCCTTTGATTCCATTGACAGAGAGTAATGACCCGGCCGGGTTCGGGAAAATCGTGGGTTCAAAATCTGAATAAGGCTCCGTTTCACTGCTGTTCGAAACCAGGAAACTATCAACAAATGGCAGGAGGTTGCGGCCGCTTACTGCCACCCTGAAATAACCACTGTCAGATTCATCCATGGAGAAATGTGCCATTCCGCTACTGTCAGTAAACGTGGTTTTCCAGTACTTCCCGTTTTCAAGTGACAGGCACACACGGGCATAAGGCAAATCCGAACCCGAGGCAGAAACATGAATGCCGAGGTTGTATTTACCCCTTTTTTGGTTAGACGGAAGATCAACAGACAGAAATTGGGGTACATCAGTCCATGGTGAAAGCGTAGGGTCGCCCAGGATCAGGAAGTGTTCCATGGTTTCTTCGGTCTCACGGTAGGTGTTTTCAGGAAAACATGCGTTCATCTTCAATTTGCCATAAACCAGTGCCTCGCCAATGGTCAAGGTGTTTTGAGAAATAAAGCTCTTCAAGGTGTGTTTGCCAATCGTATCCGACAGATAAAACGGAGTATCTTCCGTGGCACCAATAAACACCACAGCTCCTTTGTTGACATATTCGCTCATCCAGACTTCTGCAAAGGAGGGAACTGGGCGGTCGAGATCGGCATTGGAGCAGGCTACACTGACAACAACCGGTAAGTTCATGTAGTTGTTAAGATAGTGCTGTAAAAAAAATACATTGAAAGCCCCAAGTGTATTCCAACCATTGTTGTCGCCATGGCCGATATAAAAAACCCAACTGTTTCCGTTGTTGATTGCACTTAGAATGTCGGTATTGGTGAATTTTCCGTTTGCGGCTCTGAGGTCATTCACCTGGGTGAACCCATGTGCCCGGAAATATCTGCTGATATCCTGGCCCTGAGAATTATCGGAAAGTGAACTACTGGCAATGCTGGTGCCTGTTTTGAACCAGGTTGTTGACCCATATACTGTAGGGCTACGTTCGTAGTTGAGTGTTTTATTTACATACAGTTCACATTCATTCACTGAATTTACCGAGAACCTGCCTACATACAGGTCCGGCAAAAAATCCTGATCGTCAATGAGTGAGTAACCATGGTCGTTAAGGGCATTCCGTACACCGAAAAACGAGGGAATAAAACTAACGTCACCTACGAGCAGGAGATGGTCGTATAAAATATGTCCGCCTGAATCCTGGCAAACCAACCTGATGAAGTCCCTGATTGATTCGGGGTCGGGGTTGCTGCCTATTTCTGAAAGGCGAATCATTTTTGTAGAAATACCGGACAGGGTTTTCCATCGGACAAAGGGCTTCATGCTATTATAAAACAGGTCATGGGCAACAATCAGCAGTGTAGGTGGCTTTTGGGGAATGGCAATGCCTTCGTACAAGGGATTACCTGTACGGCCCGGCAGTCCCGAAATATCCATAGGGCCAAAACCCGGTTCAAATGACCTGCTTGTCTGGCTTTTAATTAAAATTTCGGCTTCCAGGGATGTGGCCAGTTCCATTTGATGGTTGTTGGAATTGTACAACAAGGGTACAAAATGAAGTTCGGCAAACCGTTTTCCACCCTGTGAGAATTCCCTTTTAATATAGCAATGTGTTTCGGGATAAACACCGGTGCCGGAATAAATATCTGAGTCAATATAAAATGTGTCCAGCTTTTGTTGATTCCTCAACGAAGGGCGCTGTCTTGGAACGGGGCCGGAGTCTTTTAATACCTGAATTTGATGATGGGTTTCCCTGATAACAAGTTTTGTTACGGCATTTTCCGGAATTGGAATGTACCTGACCAGCACCGGGAGTTCGGGCAGGCCAGGCTCGGTAAGGACACCTGTGTTTTTATAGCTAAACCGGGTATAAGTTTCTTTGTTCAGGATTATGGTTTCCAGCAAAGGCATTTCCGCATCAAAACGTATGGTTATTTTTCCCTGTTCCGAAATGGAATAGTCATCATGCACGACTTGTCCGTTACCCTGCCGGAGAAAAAACAGGGTTATAGTAATGGTCAGCAATATCCGGGATGGTGAACGCATGAGGAAAAAAATTGAAGGCTAAAGTTACAAAACTTCAATGCAGATTAAAAATTGTCCTGAAAGGCATCTTCAAATTGTGAGCGTTGATTTAACTGGATTGCGGTTTTGGGATAGGCTATTTTGATTTTCTGTGCCAGGTCAGCCGGAAGGGTGATCCCCCTAATAGCCAGTTTCTTCAACTTTTTAATTTGATAAAATGATGAAGGTATGGTGTTGAGGACATCATAATCATTGCCGTGCAAATCCAAATATTGTAGTTTTTTGAACCTTGTAAAATCAAGGAATTCCATTATCTCGGAAGGATTTTCAATCGACATCTGTGTAATTTTACCGATGTCATGTGTGGCAATAAATTGATCCCAGTTTTCAATTTTTGAAAAATAATGTGAAACACAACAGCTATCTGAATTTGGGCTCAGGTGAAGAGAATTGCACTTTTTTAAATGGATAACATACAATACATGGCAATCCTGCTGCTGTGCAAAAACCGGCTGAATAAGGTAACCCATGAGCAGAACAATAAATATCGGTTTGGCTTTCATTTTAATCTTGTTATTTATCAGGTGACGAATATATTAAACACAGGTTGTTTTATCCTGATTAATTCATAAAAATGCATTTTTCAGATTATACCTCCCGGGTTTATCAGTTTTTCAATTTCCGCGGGAAGAGGTTGAAAGAGAATATTACGACAGGCTTTCAATATGCCTGAAATATATATTTTTGTACGCAGGAAGTATGATCAGGAAAAGAAAAAGAATATTTCGAAGAAAGGGCTGCCTTATCAGCCTTGCGGTACTTATTATTTTAGTAGCAGGAGGAGTAGTGACCTTACAGGTTTTGAAAAGGAGTAATGACGCTGTCAAAGAATATTTTCTGTTGCCCAAAGAGGTAAGAAAGAAAAATATTGAGCTGGAAGCAGAACGCCTTTGGCACCTGGTGTTCAAACCAAAAATTTCAGAAGAAGATATCCGGGAAGTAACACGGGAACAGGTTTACAATTCTGTAGTAGCCGGTGCAAACTGGCTGCTGGCCATGCAGGAACCGTCCGGGAGATTCAAATATTGGTACAACCCGCTTGCAGATATTTTCAGCGACCGTTGGGATGACAATTTTCTACGGCAGGCCGGAACGGCTTATTCCCTGACCTGGGTTTACCAGTTAACCGGGGATTCACAATACCTGGAAGCTTCCAGACGAAACCTCCATTACCTGTTTCGTTATCTGAAAATCCATGAGCAGGATAAAATGTATTTCCTGTTTAACAGCAAAGCCAAACTGGGTGGAATAGCTTTACCTGTGTTAGCCATGATTAAAATCCGTGAGTTGACCGGAACTGTTGAATACGATTTAAAACTTCAAAGGCTTACCAATATGATCATCTTTCTTCAGGATTATGGAGAAGAAGGGAAGTTTAAGAGTACCTTTGTGTATGACGGAGCGTATGATTACGAAACTCAGCACAAATGGGAATCGATGATTTACCCGGGTGAGGCCATGTTTGCCCTGGAAGAAATGTACCGTACCTTCAAAATGGAAAAGTATAAGACCGCTTTTGATAAGGCAGTCCATTATTATGATAAAGGCAGGTACAACAGGAAACTCAGTTATGTGCCCTGGACTACTTCGGCTCTGTCGAATATGGCTATCGGGACTGGTGAAGAAAAATACCTTGAATACGCTATCAGGCTCTGCAGGTATACGCTATATTGGCAAAACCCCAATCCGGATGATATTGAATTCGGCAGTTTTTTCGGCCTGCCCAATGTGTTTTCTTCCGTTTATCTCGAAGGTATTGGTGATTGCATCCATGCCCTGGATCATTTCGGTAAAGCAGAATTGGCCGGTAAATACAGACTTAGAGCTCGGGCAGGTTACCACTGGCTGATGTATGTTCAAATCAGCAAGGAAGAAGCAGACACCCTGAGAAATCCTAAAATGGCTTTCGGAGGTTTCCCAACTTCTGCTCACGATCAATTGATCAGGATTGACAACACCCAACATTCCATTTCAGCCATGACGAAGGGACTCTTGTACGTATACGTTAATAAAGAAAGTAAATGAAGGCAATTAAGTTAGTTTTAGGGATTTTGATGTGCCTGGTGATACTGGCCGGAATTTATTATATATTCACCTACAAAGTACTGTCCTTTCATAAACTGAATAAAAAAATTCTGACACATTCCCTTGAAAAAGGAACTGAATTCCTGTTGAACAACCAAAGGGAAACAGGGAATTTTAACTACGAATATAATTTTGTCAGCAACAGGCAATCGCATGATGACAACCAGGTACGAAAAGCCGGAGCCTTGTGGGGGCTTAGCCTGCTCCATGCCTTTGATCAGGACACCCAAACAGAAAATGCCATTTTAAAAGGCATCGGGTTTTTTATGTCAAATTCTATTTATCAACCTGCCGGACAGCTTTCTGTTGTTTACAAACAGGATAAAATGTGCAGTGCCGGAACAACTGCCCTCTTTGCCCTGTCCATTACCGAACTCATGAACACCAATGAAAAATACACGCATGATACCCTGTTGATGAAAGCGCTGAAAGGCAGTATTTCTACGCTGTTGTCAATGCGTATGGATGATGGCCGTTTTGCCGCCTATTATGCTGCTGATGGATTAACTCCTGTTTCGTCACCCAATCCCTATGCTGATGGCGAAGCATTGCTGGCTCTGGTCAAATCGTTTGATCTGGTGGGGAACGACAGCATCAGGGACATCATTTTGGAATCGGCTGAAAATATGTACCGGGTTTATGTTGTTGAAGCTCAGAAAAAAGAAAAAGACAACGACCTGAGCAAGGGTTTTTACCAATGGGGCACCATGGCATTTTTCCAGATTTACAGCAAGGGCTGGGATAATAAATATGCTGACAGGATTGTACAAATGGCTTACTGGATGATCGATATTCATAAGGTCAGGCTCAGGACAAAAAATACGGCTTATGCCATGGAAGGACTGGTTCATGCCTGGCAGGTGGCCAGGCTAACACACAACCGTGAGGCCCAAAAGAAAATAGGTAAGGTAGTCGACCGGGTTTTATTCAAACTAATCACCTGGCAGGTGAATGGTCCCCGCGAAAACTGGTATTTACATCTACATCCCACAAAAAACAAATATGCCACAGGAGGTATTATGAATTATTGTTGCGACCAGAACCTCAGGATTGATGTGGTTCAGCATCAAATGCATGCTACCTTGCTGGCGCTGGAGTATCTTTATTAAAATGATATCCACCGGAACAATAATTTCGTTCAATCAAAGGCTTAACTGTAATTTTAAAATCTTTTACGTTTAGATATACCCAGAGTTTCTGAAAACGGTAAGCAAATTAGTTCTATGTGAGATTGAGTTTTTAGAATCAGAGTGGAGTGCTTCGCTCATGCTCTTCACACTCACTCTAATTTGTACCCGAGGCCGGGATCGAACCGGCACCGCTTTAAAGGCGACAGGATTTTAAGTCCTGCGTGTCTACCAATTCCACCACTCGGGCAACCTTTTCAAAGAAGTGTAAAAAAAGAGCGGGAGACGGGATTCGGACCCGCGACCCCAACCTTGGCAAGGTTGTGCTCTACCACTGAGCTACTCCCGCAAAATCGAGGTGCAAAGATAAAAAAATTTATAAGCCGGAGAATTTTTTAATAAAAAATGCAGCTTCATTAATCAACGCTTATTTTTGCCTGAACCAAAGATCAATGAGTCAATGAAAATCAGTGGTTTTACTATGGCCCGCAATGTGTCGAAGCTTTATTACCCTATTGAAGCTTCCATCCGCTCTTTGTTGCCATTGGTCGATGAATTTGTAGTGGCACTCGGAAAGGGGGATAAAGACGACAACAGCAGGCAGATCATTGAACAGATTGATAATCCTAAAATAAAAATCATTGATACAGTCTGGGACCTGGATGCCTTTCCCCATGGAACCGAAAATGCACACCAAACTGATATCGCCAAAAGCCATTGCAGCGGAGACTGGCTTTTTTACCTCCAGGCTGATGAGGTCATCCACGAAAAGTACCTGCCGGTGGTGAAGGATAATTGTGATAAATATTTACAGGATATGCGTGTGGATGGATTTCTGTTCGGTTACCGCCACTTTTATGGTGATTACGCTCACTATGTGGATTCACATGGCTGGTATTCGCATGAAATAAGGGTGATTAGGAATGACCCGGATATCCATTCTTTTGCCTCGGCACAATCATTCAGACGCATACCCCATTTTGATGGAATAAGTTACCGGAAGAAAGAAGGCACATCCAAATTAAATGTCATCAGGCTCGATGCTAATGTGTATCATTACGGATGGGTCAGGCCTCCGGACTACATGACCAGGAAGTCACTGGCATTATCGACCATCCACAAAGGGGAGGAGAAAGCAAGGGAATTATTTACAAAAGAACCACCTGTGTTTGATTACGGCCCTTTGGGCAGGCTACCACTATTCAGGGACTCCCATCCTGCCGTCATGAAAGAGTGGATTGAAGGGTTTAACTGGAATGACAGCCTTAACCATGGAAAACGCCTGCATATTGCCAGAAAGAAAATGAAGCATGAACGTTTTAAATATCGCTTGATCAGTTTTTTGGAGAATACGCTGTTTGGAGGAAAACGACTTTTTGATCATTACAATTGGAAGATACTGAAGCCTTGATTATATTTGTCATCCAATAATGACGCCTGTTTCATGAGATTTATATACCTCATTACCCTTTTATTATTTGCAGCATCTCATGCATCTTTTTCGCAGGTTACCTATCAAAATATTTTTCCCGGTGAAAAAGGGGATACCCTGCTGGGTAAAATACGACTGAACTATAAGCCCACTACGGTTTTGGATTACAACCAGGCCCGTGACCTTTTGTGGGGAGGCATAGCAGAGCACAACAATGGTAAGCTGGAAGGGGTTTATTCCGGGTTCACCATCACAATTGATCCCAAAGGTGCACATCCCCGTACCGAGGCATATAACAAAGATATTAATTGTGAACATACCTGGCCTCAAAGCAAATGGAGTAACACCAATACGCCCAAATCAGATTTACATCATCTGTTCCCCTCACGTGTTGAAGTGAATTCAGCCCGTGGGAGTTATCCGTTTGCCGAAATTGCCGACAACCAGACTGACACCTGGTACAGGAATGACAAGGCTGTTTCAACAACTCCAGCCACTTACATTGATGAATACAGTGAGTTGGACAATGCCGGATACTTTGAACCCCGCGAAGAACAAAAAGGGAATATAGCCAGGGCTATATTTTATTTTTACTCCATGTATGCCGCCAATGCTGAAAAGAGCTTTTTTGAACAACAAAAAGAAACCCTGTACCATTGGCATATTCAGGATCCCGTGGATGATGAAGAGTCGTGGAGAAGTGATTTTATCAGCACCTTGCAGGGCAATGAAAACCCATTTATTCTTGATTCCAGCCTTATCAGAAGGGCTTTTTTCCCGCAATGGCAGTTGGGGGCATTTATGTCTGTTTTCCCGGGTTCCTACCTGATTGAATCTGGAAATGACAGCACTGTTGAGTATTACATTACTACCAATCTGCCTGACTGGTCAGCGCAAGCCGATCAAAACTGGGTAAGCCTGCAAAAAGACCTGGGAAACGGCAAGCTGAAAGTGACTGCTACTGCCAACAACAGTGAAGTTTCACGCGAAGCCATTATTACCATCAGCAGCAAAGGTATTTCAGATCAGACGGTAATCTTATTCCAGAATGGTAACAAAGCTTCATCAATTCAAAATGATACAGTGTTTATCAATAATGGTTTCAAAGTTTTTCCAAATCCTTTCAGCAACAAACTGTCAATTGTTTTTGAGGTTGACAAACCGGCCAACGTTCATATTATGCTTTTCGACAGTAAAGGACAGATTGTCAAATCACGCCTTGACTTTTATCCTGACAGCGGAACCTATACTTTTGAAATGATTACTTCAGACCTTGATCCGGGATATTTCTATTACTATTTCCTTATTGACGATAAGGAGAAACAAGGTGAGCTTCTACTTGTCAGGTAATTAACCTGAATATTTCAATTATTGGCCAGCCCAGGGTGATTATTCCATTTAATGCATTAATCTGGTTAAAACACTTCTTCCCCACCATAATCTTACATCTCGTCACCATTCATTCGCATGTTTTGTCTGTCAACATA
>CAZVAY010000096.1:0-8629 GCA_964625265.1 uncultured Sphingobacteriales bacterium
TTCGTTTTATTGCCGATATTGAACCAGGCGGTGTAAATGGATATAGCATTATAGGAACCATTATAAGTCCTGGCTGTTCCCTTAAAGATCGTACACAGGTTCTGGCTGATAAACACATCACTTGTATCGGGATGGGCTGACAACATGGTATCGAAATACATGCTGGCCGGAGGTGGTATTTCAACAGTATAATCCTCCACTTCACCATAAGTTTGATTACCGCATGCAGCGGCTGAACCTCCGTAGCGCATTCTGATACGCATCCTGGTCGACCCATAATAGGTAGGTGAGGATGGAGTCGAAATTGTCATCGTATAGGGGTTGGTTGAACTTCCGTTAGTGGAGGAACCGATAAGTTCTCCTGCATCTGCAAAATCCATATCATGGTTCCAGTCAATATAAACATCAACCTTGTCGAGTGAATAATATGTTCCATTATATACGGAAATTGTAGATGAACTACCCGGGGTAAGGGAAGTTGAGTTGGCTGTGTAATCTGAATATCCTGAGACACCACCGGATCCAAGCCCGCATCCGGTTGAATTGTCGATACTGCCAAGGACAACCCGTGATATATACTCGTCACAGGTAGTGGCCCCGGCTGTACAATAAGTTTGGGCGGAAATTTGGGAGAGGTTAAGGAATAAACCTCCAACAATCAAAAACAATAGTGTAAATCGTCTTTTCATAATAATAGATTTAGATAAATTTTTTCCTATACATGGTAATTAGATTAGGCAAATATAAAAAACATCCTGTATTTATGAAATATTTTTTTTGATAAATCAGGTTGATTTGCACTGGCAAAAATAATTTTTCTGATTTTTGTTTCCTGACTTTAATGATCAGGGCATAAATTTGTTTTTATGAAAGATGAAATAGGTTACTCAGAAACTGAAAAGGACGATTTTTTTGAGCACTATCATTTTCGGGTAGATCAGGGACAATCTGCTGTCAGGATAGATAAGTTCCTTACCAATAAAATACAGAATGTCAGTAGGAACAGGATACAGAATGCAGTCCAGGCAGGTTGTGTCCTTGTGAATGGCAAAGCAGTTAAAAATAATTACAAGGTCAGGAGCGGTGATGAGGTGGGTATTATTTTGCCATTTCCACCCCGCGACAAAGAAGTTTACCCGGAGGACATTCCGGTAAATATTTTATTTGAAGATCAGGAAATTATTATTGTCAACAAGAAACCGGGAATTGTTGTCCATCCGGCATACGGAAATTTTTCCGGAACATTAGTAAATGCATTATTATTTCATGTGGGAGAGCTCGCTAAAACAGATGATTCGGTACGTCCCGGGCTGGTTCACAGGATCGATAAAAATACCAGCGGAATATTGGTTGTTGCGAAAACTGAAACGGCTCTGACCAACCTGGCCGGGCAGTTTTATGAGCATAGCATTGACCGGGTTTACCAGGCTTTGGTTTGGGGTGTGCCCAAATCTTCCGAAGAAACCCTGTCAACTTTCCTGGGGCGTGATCCTAAAGACAGGACAAAAATGAAAAATTACGCCACAAAAGAAAAAGGGAAAAAAGCCATTACCCATTACCGGGTGATCGAAAACCTGGGGTATGTTTCGCTGGTTGAATGCAGGCTCGAAACCGGCCGTACCCATCAGATACGGGCCCACATGGCAGGTATTGGCCACCCTGTATTCAATGATGAAAAATATGGTGGTGACCAAATCAAATACGGGCCTACATTCAGTAAATACAGACAATTTGTAAAAAACTGCTTTACCCTTCTTCCCCGGCAAGGTTTGCATGCCAAATCGTTGGGATTTAAGCATCCTACAACCGGTTCCCGTGTAGATTTTGATTCTGACTTGCCGGAGGATATGCTGGCAGCCATCGAAAAATGGCGGGCCTATGCAAATGTAAAATAGTTTTTTCTCAGCTTTTAAAAACTTACTTTTGCCGCTATAATTTATGCTCATGGATGTAGATGTTTTCATTCCCTGCTATATAGACCAGTTATTTCCGGACACGGGTTTCAATACCATTAAAGTACTGGAAAAACTAGGTGTTACTGTTCACTACAATGAAAACCAGACCTGTTGTGGGCAGCCTGCATTTAACGGGGGTTATTTTGACGAGGCCTACCATGTAGCGAAAAAATTTATGGCTGATTTCAACGGAAACAGGCCTGTTGTGGTGCCTTCCTCATCCTGTGTGAAAATGATCAGGGAGCATTACCGCGATTTATTTGGCGACTCGGCCCTGAGAGTCAAATATCAGAAACTAAAGGGCACCGTTTTCGAATTGGTAGAATTCATTACGCATGTCCTTAATAAAGATGATGTTGGAGCTGAATTCAATGCCAAAGTCACTTACCATGATTCATGCTCTGCTGTGCGTGGTTTACACCTGAAAGATGAACCCCGACAGTTACTGAAAAAAGTGAAAGGCCTGCAATTGGTCGAAATGAACGAAAGCGATACCTGCTGTGGCTTTGGCGGTACATTCTCTGTTAAAATGGAACCGATTTCAAGTGCTATGGCTGAACAAAAACTGGACAATGCGGCAATAACAGGTGCAGAATATATTGTAGGTACTGATGTTTCCTGCCTGATGCACCTGAATGGTTATGCCAGAAAAAATAAATATGCCGTAAAGATGATGCATATTGCTGATGTCCTTGCCCAGGGGTATTGATTTACAAACATCCGGTGAAAAGTCCATAGTCAGCAGGGAAAGAGGCTTTGCACTCCACTGGTTTTTCTGAAATCCCAAACACAGTTGAACCACTGCCGGTTAATGAAACATATTCGAGCCCCAGTTCCAGCAATTTTGTTTTAATATTTTCAATAATCGGGTATTTCTCAAAGACCAGTGTTTCAAAATCATTCTTAAAATTCTTTTGCATGAAGGATAATCCGGGATTTTTCAAAAGGTCTGTATTGAGATGAGTTCCGGAAGGCCGGACATGGCTATAGGCCCATTGGGTTGAGACCTGAACAGGGGGACATACCAGGCAGAAATAGCTGCCTTTCAGAAACGGGTTGACTGCCTGAAGTTCTGTACCGGTACCGGTAGCCAGGGCAGGTTGATTTTCAATAAAAAAGACAGCATCGTTGCCAAGCTGTGATGCCATCGATTTCAGGGTGCCTGTGGAAAGTTCCAGCGAAAAGAATTCGTTGACAAGTTTTAATAATGAAGCAGCATCGGACGAACCCCCACCCAGGCCACTTCCTGTTGGAATGTTTTTGTATAGAATAATATCAAGTGGGGGGATATCAAAATCATTCCTGATAATTTTCAACATTTTCAGGCATAGATTGTCTTCAGGTTTTCCGGGAATTGACCTCCCTGTCAGATGTAGGTTATCCTTTTTTTTACCGGGTATAATTTCAAGAATATCATAAACCGGAATTGGATACAGAATACTCTCAATGTTATGAAAATTGTCCGGGCGTTTACTGATAACCCGCAAGCCTGTATTGATTTTGGCATTGGGAAAACAGATCATGGCATCACCAGGATTTTCCTGCTGAAATATTTCTTGTTCTCTCCCGTAACCAAAACATGATACATCCCTTTAGGATATGCAGCGGTATTCAGGTGAAAATGAATACTGCCTGGTGCAAGGCTTACCGACTTGTTGTAAAAAGTCTGGCCAACCTGGTTGATAATCCTTATGTTAACAGTTTGCTGCTGACTACTTTCAATATCCAGGTTCAGATATCGATTTGCCGGAACAGGGTAGAGGCTGACAATAAATCCATCATGCACGGGATCGTTAATCCCTGCCGGCCACAACGCAGAGGCTGAATCAATGGCGCCCAGGCTCATGTTATAAAAACTGCCACTGGCATTTTTTTCCAGTTTGACAGCCCTGACCATATACACATTGTTTCCGTTCATGGCCTTATCGTCTGTGTAGGTAGTAGTTGTAATAAGGTTATTATTGATCTTTTCATAAACACTGTTCAGTGTGCGTGCCCTGTAAATGTTGTACCCGATAACTGCTGGATCTGTTGATGCAGTCCAGTTCAGTTTAACGGTCACTATACCAATGCTGTCTGAAGTCAGAGCAGTTGGAGGCGGCACCATATACATCCTGAGTGTGGGGTCGCCCATCAGGGCAATATGCACCTCGCCCTGGGAATAATTGAAAAGCCCATGAAAATATTGGTTAGTATAATCGGTGTTGTTTTGCGTAAGCCTGGTGGCATAACCGATGTGAAATCCCATCGCCATGTGGAATACATGCCATTTGGGTATCCCTCCCCAGAAACTGGCCAAAGCTGATGGTTTGGATGCCAGGGGAGCCCGCAGGAAATTATTGGGATTGTCCCAGTCACCAAAAAAACTTCCGGCCAGCATGGTGAAGATGGTATGGATACTGTCAGAGGCAAAATCTTTTGAATAAGCCCTGCTGCCATTATTAAGCCCGGCACAACTGATAAAAGAGCCTCCGCCACAACCGTAACTCCAGAGGTAACTCTCGTTTCGCAGCGTAGTGATGTAGTCCTTTTTTTCGATATTCCAATGTCCGAAAAAGGCTGCAAAATTGTCCCATCCCGTTGAGGCCAGGTTGAGCGAACCGAAATTGTCGTCAATAAAACCACGTCTTTTCGCTACAATTTTTCCGGTTTTAAAATCATGGTCCTTTTGCAGGTATTGTTTGATGAGCAAAGTGTCATTGTCCGAAAATTCGTTCATATTAAACAAATCCACCCTGCCCGTTTCCAGCTCTACCTCCGAGGGAATCTGGGTCTGATCAAACTTTCCGTCACCCGGAACATTCCAGGCAAGCTCCCTGCCTGCCGTTTGAGCATTGACAACATTATCGGTCCAGTCATCATCCAAATCGGCATAATAGACATCAGCAGGCCATGCATCGGTATGATTGCCACTGCCAACTACATGTCCGTCAGGCGGGACCACAAAGTTACCCGACCACGGAACCGGAACATGGCCTAAGATAAACAAGGCTCTAACATCCGGTTTGTTTTCGTATATTTTCTTAATTCTTGCTTTTACATCAGGTACATGGCTATCCCGGCTGGCATAAAGAGTATAAACCTGCCAGCCGTCTGAAATCATATCTGTTTTTAACTGTTCAATTTCTGTCTGTAATGAAGATTTGTAGTTTTCGTCAACCAGTAGGATCAGCCCGCCCCGGTTACTGATCTCAGGATATTTGATCCCGGAGAATATGTAGCCAAACCCCCTGATATATGCTCCGCCAAATCTCATGATTTTATATTCGTAGGCTTTGCCGGTTTCCACATTATTATCGGTATACTGTGTATCGCTGATAGAAGGGCTTGCAATGGGGTTCCCCCAGGTGGCGTCACCGAGGTTGCGCCTATAAAGCCGGTATCCGTCATCGGTGGTATTGGGTGGCCATGATAACCTGATGGATGGCGGGTTTTCCGATACATCGGCACTCAGGCGAATGGCCCATTTTTCACTTGTTGTTTGTGACCATACGGAAAATGAAATTAAAACTGAAAACGATAGGGTAACAAGAGTTCTCATAAATCCTTCATTAAAATGAACAAAACACAGTATATGATTAGCGCGTAAAAATACTGAAAGATTTTTTTATGCGATATCCGGATAAGATTTAATCATACGTCAAGCAGGTTCTCCAGTGCCAGCCTTAGGTTTGGATATTTAAACCTGAACCCGGTTTTTTCAAGTTTCTTAGGTATTACATGCTCACCTTTCAAAATAATGGTTTCGCCTTTTTCACCCCAGGCTAATTTTATCAATGCCGATGGAAATCTAAAGAATGTGGGCCTCCTGAGTAGGGTGGAAGCCAGTTTTAAAAACACATATTGTGAAACCGGTTCCGGGGCCACCAGGTTGAAAATTCCTGAGACCGGATTTCTGATAAGATATTCAATGGCGCGCACCTCGTCCTCCCAATGGATCCATGAAATCATCTGTTCACCAATTCCGATTTTTCCTCCTGCGAAATTACGGATGGGTTGAATAAATTTCGGGAAAGCTCCACCATCGGGGTCAAATACAACGCCTGTCCTGATGTACACAAGATGTTTGGTTTCATCCTCGTCCAGGTCCATTGATTTTTCCCAACGATCAACCAGGTCTGATAGAAAAGATGTGCCCCTGGGATAAGATTCATCTGACAGGTATCTCCCGCTGTTGTCATAAAATCCTATTGCCGAGCCCTGTATCACTACTTCAGGAGGTATTTCAAGGCTTCGGATAAAACAGCTTAAAGCCTGGGTGGCGTTGACCCTGCTGCTGAGCAGCTTTTCTTTTTTCGATTTTACCCACCAGCCATAGGCCAGATTTTCTCCGGCCAGGTTTACAAAGGCATAGGGTGGTTTAAGCCCGGGTATGTCAGTTATTTCATTTCCATTCCAGTACACGTTTTTGGTGCTTTCAATCTTAATTTTCTGAGGGTTACGGCTTAAAATGGTTACATCATACGAGTGGTTCGACAGAAAAGCACCCAGTTTCCTGCCAATCAAACCACTTCCTCCTAAAATAATTACCTGCATGATATTTTGAATTCAGGATACCTTATTCAACTAGCAAATTTTATTTATTTTTGATTCCTATCCAAAGCAATGAGCATGTCGAACAAAAAAGAAAAGAACAAGAAGAAAAAAAATAGCACTAAGAATAAAAATGCAGCCATTTCTGCTCAAAACAAAACCATTATTGCACTGATATTATTTTCCTTCCTCTTATATGGCAATACCATTCCCAATGGATTTTCACTGGACGATAATTATGTATCGGCAGGCAATGAACAAATAGCTGAAGGAATAAAAGCTATTCCGGAAATATTTACCTCATTTTATGCACAAGACACCAAAACAGCATTTGCCTACCGGCCCATTGTTAAAATCACTTATGCTATTGAACACCAGTTTACCGGTGGTTCGGCACATTTTAGCCATTTTACAAATATATTGCTTTATGCGCTCACGCTGGTTTTTCTGTTCCTTGTAGTTTCCAGGATGCTACGTAATTACAACAAACTTGTACCATTATTGATCATACTGATCTTTGCTGCGCATCCGGCACATACCGAAGTGGTGGCCAGCCTGAAAAACAGGGATGAACTATTGAGTTTCCTGTTCGCCATCCTGGGACTTTACCAGGCCTTTCGCTTTGTTGATACTAAAAAAACTATTCATCTGGTTTATTTGGGTCTTTTTTACCTGTTAGGTTATTGGTCAAAGGTTTCCATTTTGGTATTTCTTATCATCATCCCACTTGCGCTTTGGTATTTTAGTGATACAAACTGGAAAAATATCCTTCTTGTGATCGGGGTATTGGCTTTAGCCTCAGTAGCAGGAAAATTTATTCCCCATCTTTACCTTCCCCGTGGTTCAAGGCCCAAATTCTTTTTTGAAAACCCGCTGTTGTTCGAAAGAAAGTTCTCGGTAAAAGTTGCAACAGGGATGTTTATTCTTCTCTTTTACCTGAAACAACTCATCTTCCCTCATCCGTTGCTTTTTTATTATGGTTATAATATGATCCCTCTTGTCAATTTTAATAATGGATGGGTAATAGTTTCCATTATTGTATTTGCAGCATTGGGGGTATATGCTTTGTGGAAAATCAAATCAAAAGACCCGATATCATTTTTTATTCTTTTTATGCTGGGTACCTTGTTTATTTATTCCAATATCATCAAACAGCACACAGGGATAGTGGCTGACAGGTTTCTTAATGCGGCATTATTGGCCTTTTCAGTATTCCTGGTTTTTGGTGTGTTCAGGTTTTTTAGAACAGATTTACTGGCAGAAAAAATACCCCGGACAAACTTTCGGAAACTGATGTATTTTTTCACCATCCTCCTGGCAGTGTATTCCATCAGGACCATTGACCGAAACCGCGACTGGAAAGACTTGTTTACCCTAATGGAGAATGACATTCAATACCTTGATAATTCAGCAAAAGCCAATTCACTTTACGGAGGTGAATTACTGAACAAGGCATATGTCATGATTACAAATCATGAAAATGTTCAGGAAATTAATCATGCTGTAAACCTGGCAGAAAAGCATCTCTTAAGGAGTTTTGAAATTTATCCAAATAATTATGTGGTGCTGAACAACCTGGGGTCATTGTATTATAGCATAAAGGCAGATTATCCCAGGGCCATCCATTATTTCAAAAAAGCAATAAAAGAAGATCCTTTCAGGGCTTCGGAAGCCTATTACAATATTGCAAAATCGTACGAAAAACTAAACAAACCCCATACTGCGGTAGGATATTTCCTGGAGTCGATTAACTACAACGAACAATTTGAACAGGCATATATTGACCTGGGTGACTTTTACTATAAGCTCAACAAAATGGATAGTGCCATCTATTACCAGGCTAAACTAATGGAAGTCAAGCCGGACCTGGATATTCCTTACCTGCGGATCAGCAAATACTACCTGTATGAGAAGGATACTACAACTGCTGTTTCTTATATGGAAAAAGCCCTGGTAGTGAACCCGGATAATTACCGCCTTTGTATAAATCTCAGGGACTTCTATAGTTTGAAAGGTAATATGGATAAAGCGGGTTATTATGGCAGCCTTTCTTTAAAGGCAAAGCATTAATCAGGATGAAAAACAAAGGCCACTCAACCTGGGAAGCAAAAGTATACAAAAACAGCTATCTGATTTTAGGC